>JAHCKJ010000339.1 GCA_026125835.1 Sphingopyxis sp. | reverse complement strand
GCGCGACGGGCTGGCGAGCGGTCAGATCGACATCGTCGTCGGCACCCATGCGGTGATCGCCAAATCGGTCGAGTTCAAAAACCTCGGCCTCGTCATCGTCGACGAGGAACAAAGGTTCGGCGTCGTCCACAAGGAGCGGCTGAAGCAGCTCAAGACCAACGTCCATGTGCTGACCCTGACCGCCACCCCGATCCCGCGCACGCTGCAAATGGCGATGTCGGGGCTGCGCGAACTCAGCGTGATCCAGACCCCTCCGGTCGATCGCCTCGCGGTCCGCACCTACGTCGCGCCGTGGGATGCCGTCGTGCTGCGCGAAGCCTTGCTGCGCGAACATGACCGCGGCGGGCAGAGCTTCTTCGTCGTGCCGCGGATCAAGGATCTGCCCGATATCGAGGAATTTTTGCGAACCCGCGTGCCCGAGGTCAAATATGTCGTCGCGCATGGCCAGATGACCCCGACCGAGGTCGAGGACCGGATGAGCGCCTTTTACGACCGCAAATATGACGTGCTGCTGTCGACGACGATCGTCGAATCAGGGCTCGACATCCCGAGCGCCAACACGCTGATCGTCCACCGCGCCGACCGTTTCGGCCTCGCCCAGCTGTACCAGCTGCGGGGCCGCGTCGGGCGCGGCAAAACGCGCGCCTATGCGTATCTCACCACCCCCGAACATGGCGCGATCACCGACACTGCCGAAAAACGGCTGAAGCTGCTCGGCGATCTCGATACGCTCGGCGCCGGGTTCCAGCTCGCCAGCCACGATCTCGACATTCGCGGCGCGGGTAATCTGGTCGGCGACGAGCAGTCGGGGCATATCCGCGAGGTGGGATTCGAACTGTACCAGTCGATGCTGGAAGAGGCGATCCTGATGGCGAAGGCCGAAGGCGCGGGCAAATTGCCGCCGCGCGAAGCCTTGTCGCCGGTCATCACCGTCGATGCGCCGATCCTGATCCCCGAGGATTATGTCCCCGACCTGCCGCTGCGCATGGCGCTCTATCGCCGCCTCAACGACGCCGGAGACCGCGCCGCGCTCGACGCCTTTGCCGCCGAGATGATCGACCGTTTCGGCCCGCTGCCGCCCGCAACCGCCAACCTGGTCCAGCTGATGGAAATCAAGGCCAATGCGAAACTGGCAGGCATCGCCAAGCTCGACGTCGGGACCAGGGGCGCGCTGGTCAGCTTCCATGGCGACCAGTTCGCGAACGTCCCCGGGCTGATCGCCTATGTCGAGCGGCTGAAAGGCCGCGCGCGCATCCGCCCCGACAACAAGCTGTCGGTCAGCGGCGACTGGACGAGCACCGGGGCGCGCCTGAACGGCGCGCTGCAATTGTCGAAGGGTTTGGGGAAGTTGGCGCGGCAGGTGGGTTAACCGTCGCCCCCGCGAAGGCGGGGGCCGCAGGCAGCCTTGCGCGACGCCGATAACGGCCCCGCCTTCGCGGGGGCGACGGTCAGGTCGCCATCAGCTCCGGCAACTGATCCCCCGGCACCGGCCCCGACTTCAAAAACCCCTGCCAGGTCGCGACGCCCAGTTCGCGCAGCCGTTCCAGCTGGCGCTCGTTCTCGATCCCCTCGGCCACGACCAGCAGCCCGAGCGCGCGCGCCAGGTCGACGATCGCGCGCACGACGATGCGGTCGCGGTCGCTGCCGTCGATGGTGCGCGTGAAGCCGCTGTCGATCTTGAGATAGTCGATCGGCAGCCGCGCGAGCAGCGCCAGGCTGGAATAGCCGGTGCCGAAATCGTCGATCGCGATCGCGGCGCCCAGATTGCGGATTTTGGCCAGCTGTTCGGCGGCGCTTGCCGGATCGCTGAGCATCGCCTGTTCGGTCAGTTCGAGCGTCAGCCGGTCGGGATCGACCCCCGCCGCCTTTGCCATCGCGGCGAAGCGGTCGGCAAAGCCGGGGTCGCCAAGATCGGCAGCGGTGATGTTGAGCGAGACGCGCAGCTTGCCGAGCTGGCGCGGCCAGCGCGCCATTTCCGCCAGTGCCACGCGGTGCGCATGTTCGGTGAGTTCGCATTCGAGCCGCGCCGCGCGCGCGGCGGTTACCAGCGGCCCCGCGCCGAGCAGGCCGAGTTCGGGATGCTGCCCGCGCAGCAGCGCCTCGACCCCCGTCATCGCGCCCGGCGTCAGATCATAT
>JAHCKJ010000338.1 GCA_026125835.1 Sphingopyxis sp. | reverse complement strand
AGCCGACGAGGTCGGCGAGCGTTTCGCCCATTCCGACGATCCCGCCGCTGCACACGTTGATCCCGGCGCTGCGCACTTCCTACAGCGTATCAAGCCGCTCCTGAAAGGTCCGCGTCGTGATGACATTGCCGTAATGTTCCGGCGAGGTGTCGATATTGTGGTTGTAATAATCCAGCCCCGCGACCGCGAGCGTCTGCGCCTGTTCCTTGCTGAGCATCCCCAGCGTCATGCAGGTTTCCATGCCCATCGCGCGCACGCCCTCGATCATCTCGACGATCGCGGGCATGTCGCGGTCCTTTGGGTTGCGCCAGGCGGCGCCCATGCAGAAACGCTGCGATCCCGAATCCTTCGCCTGCGCGGCGGCTTGCAGCACCGCGCGGACGTCCATCAGCTTGGTCGCCTTGAGCCCGCTGTCGGCGCTTTTCGACTGCGAGCAATAGCCGCAATCCTCGACGCAGCCGCCGGTCTTGATGCTGAGCAAAGTGCAGAGCTGGATTTCCCCACGCGCGTGATGGCGGCGATGGACGCTTTGCGCCTCCCACATCAGCTCGTCGAACGGCAGGTCGAACAGGGCGGCGATTTCATCGCGGGTCCAGTCGGTGCGGGTTTCGGTATCGGTCATTCCTAATCCTTCAATCCTTCGTCATGCTGAACTTGTTTCAGCATCCATGGCCTGCCCTCTGATCCCGCGCCGCGCCGAGCGAGAGGGCGGGCCATGGACCCTGAAACAAGTTCAGGGTGACGACAAAGATATGCGATTGAGTCGGCCTCACGCAGCTTCTCCAATCGGCGGCATGTTGTGGCCGAGCAGGCGCAGCACGTCGGCCGCGCACTCCACGACATTCGATCCCGGCCCGTAAATCCCCTGCACCCCCGCATCGCGCAGATATTGATAATCCTGCGGCGGGATCACCCCGCCCGCGATCACCTTGATGTCGCCGCGCCCCGCCTCTTTCAGCTTGTGGATAAGTTCGGGGATAAGTGTTTTGTGCCCCGCCGCCAGGCTCGACGCCCCGACGACGTCGACTTGCGCTTCGAGCGCCAGCACAACAGTTTCCTCGGGCGTCTGGAACAGCGGTCCCGACACGACATCGAACCCCATGTCGCCGAACGCCGACGCGATCACATTGGCGCCGCGGTCGTGCCCGTCCTGCCCCATCTTGGCGACGAGCAGCTTCGGTTTACGCCCCATGCGGCGTTCGACCGCCTTCACCCCGTCGAGCACCTGTTGCCAGCGATCGTCGCCCTCATAGGGCGCGGCATAGACGCCCTTTACCGGCGTCGGCTGCGTCGCATAGCGTTGAAAGCTGGTTTCCATCGCCGACGAGATTTCACCGAGCGTCGCGCGCGCACGCGCCGCCTCGACGGCGAGCGCGAGCAGGTTGTTGTCGATCGACTGCGGCGCGGCTGCGCCCCGGCGCAGCGCGGTCAGCGCCGCCTGGCACGCCGCTTCGTCGCGGCTTGCCTTCACGCGATTGATCCGCGCGACCTGCGCCTCGCGGACCTTCGTATTGTCGACCTCGAGCGTTTCGAGCAGATCCTCGTCCTTCAGGCGATATTTGTTCACGCCGACGATCACATCGTCACCGCGATCAACCCGCGCCTGCCGCGCCGCCGCGGCGGTTTCGATCATCGCCTTGGGCCAGCCGGCTGCCACCGCTTTGGCCATGCCGCCTTCCTTCTCGACGCGCTCGATAATCTCCCACGCCTTGTCGACCAGTTCCTGCGTCAGCGCCTCGACATAATAGGACCCGCCGAGCGGATCGACGACCTTGGTCATCCCCGTCTCTTCCTGAATGACGATCTGGGTGTTGCGCGCGATGCGGGCCGAAAAGTCGGTGGGCAGCGCGATCGCCTCGTCGAGCGCGTTGGTGTGGAGCGACTGGGTGCCGCCCAGCATCGCCGCCATCGCCTCGATCGTCGTGCGCATCACATTATTGTACGGATCCTGCTCCGTGAGCGAGACCCCCGACGTCTGGCAGTGGGTGCGCAGCATCTTCGACCGCTCATCCTTGGCGCCAAGATTGGTCATGACGCGGTGCCACAGCACGCGCGCGGCGCGCAGCTTCGCAATCTCCATGAAGAAGTTCATGCCGATCGCGAAAAAGAAGCTCAGGCGCCCGGCGAATTTGTCGATGTCGAGGCCCG
>JAHCKJ010000337.1 GCA_026125835.1 Sphingopyxis sp. | reverse complement strand
ATGCGCAGCGGTTGCCGACCCCCGGCTATGCCGCGGTCACCGACGCGACGCTCGGCGCCGGAACGTCGGCGGCGGTTGCCAACGGTTTCCCCAACCTCAATTCGCCCTACAACGCCGACCTGCCCTATGACATCAAGCAGTTCGCGATCTTCGGCGAGGTCAGTTACGATCTGAGCGACGCGCTGACCGCGACCGCGGGCGGGCGCTATTATGACTTCAAGGAAACGCGCAGCTTTGTTTCGGGCGGGTTGTTTGCCAATGGCGACAACCGCACCGACAGCACCAAATCGAGCGGTTTCACCCCGCGCTTCCTTTTGTCCTATGACCTCAGCGACAAGGTAACGGTCAACGCACAGGCGTCGAAGGGTTTCCGCCTCGGCGGGGTCAACGACCCGCTCAACCTGCCGCTTTGTACTCCCGCCGATGCTGCACTGTTCGGCGGTTTCCAGGATTATGACGACGAAACGCTGTGGAATTACGAGCTCGGCATCAAGTCGCAGGGCCGCGGTTTCACCTTCAACGCGGCGGGCTTCTATAACGACATCCGCAACCTGCAGGTCACCCTCGATGCCGGCAGTTGTTCGTCGCGCATCGTGTTCAACGTCGACAAGGCGCATTCGATGGGAGTCGAATTCGAACTCGGGCTGTCACCCGCCGACGGGCTCGATTTCAACCTGTCGGGCAGCCTGATCGAGGCCGAATTCGACACCACCCTGCCCGGGGTGCTCGCCACCGCGACGGGCATCCGCGACGGCAACCGCCTGCCGTCGGTGCCGAAATTCCAGCTGTCGGCATCGGGCAGCTATGAATGGCCGATCGCGGACCGCGCCAATATGTATGTCGCGGCATCGTTCCAGCATGTCGGCACCCGCTACACCCAGCCCGCCGACCAGGAGAACAACCCGCGGACCTTTGTCCACGGCCTGCCGTTCGGGGGCGCGCCGGCAGGGGCATCGACGACGGTCGACCTGAAACTGCCCGACTATCAACTGGTGAACATCAGCGCCGGGGTCGATTTCGACAACGGCCTGTCGCTGATCGCTTACGTCAACAATCTGTTCGACGAGAATGCGCTGCTGTCGTTCGACCGCGAGCGCGGCGGGCGGGCGCGACTCGGCTACACCGTCGGGCAGCCGCGCACCTTTGGCATCACCGCGCGCAAGACGTTCTGAGGCGTTCGATCGCCACGAAGGGGGGCGGCCCGGCGACGAACCGCCCCCTTTTTTGCTGCACGTTGCACTGCACAACAATTGGGCAGGCTTGCCGCAAATTTAGGCCTTCCCAACATGACATTAATATGGCATTCATCGCGTCAACAGTTTCAGGAGGGGAGAGCCTGAAAGGCTGGGCCGGGACGCAAGTCCCGGCCCTCTTTTTTTGCCCGTCGATTGGGAACGCGCGTAAAACCGCACTGTTTCATGAGCTTGCTGTCAGATAATCGGCTTTTAGCCGATTTCGCGGGAGGGACGAATCACCCGTCCGAAAGATCGTCACGCTGTTCGCGCGGCCTTCTGCCGAGGCGGCGAAACCGCCGTGCTACCCCGCCATTTCCGAACGCGAGAACATGAAGGCGTTGCCGTCGGGATCGTAGAAGGTGATCAGTTTCACCATGCCGGGGATATGCTGGATGTCGCCGTCCTGCCGCACCCCTTCGGCATCGAGATGCGCCTTGGCCGCGTCGATGTCGGCGACCTCGAACACATTGGTCGCACCGCCGCCCTGCACGACGCTCTCGACCTGGCTCAGCCCGATATTGACCCCCGCCATCGGGGTAGCGAGCTCGCACCAGCCGATCTCGTCGGCGCGGTAGAGCAATTTGCAGTGCATCACGCGCTCGTACCAGGCGATCGCCGCACTCATGTCGGTGACCCCCATCGAACAGGTGAGCTCGGAACCGAATTCGAGTGTCATGTCTTTCCTCCCCAGCCAAGGCACTTGCGCCGATAGTCCGGTTTGTATAGTTACTCGCAGATGTCGTCAAGCACACCCGATCCACTGCTGATCCAGCTCGGCAGCCATCGCTGGCTGGTGCCGCTGCTCGCCGATCTGGCGGCGCATCGCGGCGCGCGCTTCGTCGAGCTGCTGCACCGGTTGGGACTGTCGCGCGACAGCCGGACGCGCACCGTGAAAGCGGCGGCGGCGCCGGGCGGGGT
>JAHCKJ010000336.1 GCA_026125835.1 Sphingopyxis sp. | reverse complement strand
ATGGGTCCTGACCCTAGAACGCCGGGGCCAGTCGGACGACAGGTCGACATCGCGGCGCGCGCCCCACCTTCACCCTTGCGCTCGTCCGGCAAATGCGCCACATCTTTACGTGAACGTAAAGGTAAAGCAGCCTGCGAGAGGATTCTTCCCCATGACCCTTCCAACCTTTGAAACGATCAAGCTCGATATCGCCGATCAAGTTGCAACTATTACCCTGAACCGCCCTGACCGGCTCAATTCGATGCCGCCCGCGATGGCCGACGATATTCGCGAGGCGCTCGACCATCTGCCCTCACTCGGTGCGCGCGCGCTGTTGATCACCGGCGAAGGTCGCGGTTTCTGTTCGGGCGCCGATCTGGCAGGCGACCGCTCGGCCGGCGGCGCGGTCAGCGGCGGGGCGCGGAGCCGTAACGCGCTGCGCGGTCATTATAATCCGATGCTGCTGGCGCTGGCCAACCTCGACATACCGGTGGTCGTCGCGGTCAATGGCCCGGCGGCGGGGGTCGGATGCAGTTTCGCGCTGTCGGGCGATTTTACCATCGCAGGCAAAAGCGCCTATTTCCTGCAGGCCTTCGTGAACATCGGCCTGGTCCCCGACGGCGGTTCGTCGTGGCTGCTGCCGCGGCTGGTCGGCGTTCCCCGCGCGCTGCAGATGATGATGCTGGGCGAGAAAATCTCTGCCGATCAGGCGGCCGACTGGGGCATGATCTACAAGAGCGTCGAGGATGCCGAGCTGATGGCCGAAGCGAAGGCGCTGGCGACTCGCCTTGCGAACGGGCCGACGGTCGCGCTCGGCACGATGCGCAAGGTGCTGCGCGACGGGCTGACGCAGGATTTCGCAACGACACTCGACGCCGAAGCCAAGGGCCAGTTCGTCGCGGGCGGCACCGCCGACGCGATGGAAGGCATCATGGCGTTCCAGCAGAAGCGCAAGACCGCGTTTACGGGGAAATAACAGCGCGTCCCCCGCGAAAGCGGGGCGACGGCTATCTCATTCGGCCGCTTCCTCGACCATCACCTTCTTGTAGATGCTGGTTTTCGGATAAGAGCAGATCCGCATCACCATCGGTTCGAAAAATTCGAGCGGCTCGCTGTCGTAGTCGGGGTCGAACGCCGGGGCGTCATATTTCTCGCAGAATTCGGCACATGCAGCGTAGTAGGGGTGATCCTTGAACTGGTCGCGCATGTCGCGGTCGAGGCCGATATAGTGGAAGAAATAATGGCCCTGGAAAATGCCATGATGCTGGACGATCCACAGATTTTCGTCTGACAGAAAGGGCTTGAGGATCGCCGCCGCGACGTCGGGGTGGTTGAACGCACCCAGCGTGTCGCCGATATCGTGGAGCAGCGCCATCACGACATATTCCTCGTCGCGTCCGTCGCGATGCGCACGGGTGGCCGTTTGCAGGCAATGCTCCAGCCGGTCGACCGGGAAGCCGCCATAGTCACCGCCGAGCAATTTCAGATGATCGAGGATGCGCTTGCCGTTCTGCGGCGCGAACTCCTTCTGCTCGCGCGCAATGATGTCCCAGTCTTCCTGCGTCCCGTCGATCATCGACCGGAAGGTGGCGTGATCGTGCGTCATTTCGGTCATGGCAGCCTCTCCCTATTGGCCGCCAGTCTACGTCATTCGTTGCTGTTTGCAACTGTCCGGAAAAAGGCGCGCGCCTTATTCGGGCGCGTAGGTCACGCCATATTTGAGCGCTTCGTCGAGCGTCAGACAGCGACGGGTGGACTTGTTCTCTTCGGTCGCCACCGCCTGTTGACGGTACATGACCTCGGTCAGCAATTTTCGCGAAATCCCCATCCGGATCAGGAAATCATTGTCCTCGCTCGCGAGCAGCGCCGAATCCTGTTCGATATCGCCGATCAGCTCGCGCGTCGCGTCGGTGCCCATTGCCACACTCATGTCGATCGCCGACCGGTCGCCGGTGCGCGTAAACATGTGGACGATGAACAGGCCGCCCGGATCGATGACCCGCGGCGCGCCGCCCATGAACACAAAATTGCAGGCGCTGAAACAGGCCCAGCCCGCAGGGATACGCGTCGTAACGCCCAGATTTGAACGGATGACCCGCCCCGCCGCATTGCCCGCCCGCGCATCGCCACCGGGTGAGCGCAGCCAGATTTCACCGACGTCGGGATTGGCTTTCAGCGCCGCCGCCAGGCGTTCG
>JAHCKJ010000335.1 GCA_026125835.1 Sphingopyxis sp. | reverse complement strand
CGCAGCCGCTGGTCTATGCGCGCTGGCTGGCGCCGGGCGAGACGCCGCGCGACACCAATCCGAACAGCGCCAAATATCGGTTGCGGGTCGATTTGTGGAAGAAGCTGCCGCTGTGGGTGGCGAACCGGATCGGGCCGCTGATCGCGCGCGGATTGGGGTGACCCGCGTGCTTTCAGATACATCGTCATTGCGAGCGCAGCGAAGCAATCCAGAGTGGCGCAAACCGCTCTGGATTGCTCCGCTGCGCTCGCACTGACGGAGAGCGGCGATGCCCGAAATCCTGTTCCTTGTTCACCGGGCGCCCTGGCCCCCCGACCGCGGTGACCGGATTCGCAGCTGGCATATGTTCGAGGCGCTGGCGAAGCTGGCGCCGGTGCATGTTGCGGCGCTGGCCGACAATGAATCCGACGCTGTACAGGCGCGCGAAAAGATGGCGCCGCTTTGCAAGAGTCTGGCGATCGAAGTTCGTAAGGTCTCGCGCCCGCTCGCGCTGGCTTCGGCGGTGCTGCGCGGCGAGCCGGTGTCGAACCGGCTGTTCCGGAATGCGGCGCTCGCGCGCCATGTCGAGGCGCTCGTTCACCAAGGCGGCATCACCCATATCGTCGCCTTCTCCGGCCAGATGGCGCAATATCTGCCCACGGAATTTGGTGGCCTGACGCTCATGGATTTTGTCGACGTCGATTCGGCCAAATTCGCGACCTATGCCGAGCAGGACAAGCGCCGGCCGCTAAACTGGGTGCATAGGCGCGAGGCGCGGGTGCTTGGTGAATATGAGGCCGCGGTGGCGCGCCGCGTTGATGCCAGCCTGTTCGTCAGCAAGGCCGAGGCGGCGCTGTTTCGCAGCCGTAGCGGGCTGGGCGCCGACAAGGTGTATGCGGTCGAAAATGGCATCGACACAGACCGTTTCGATCCGGCGCTCACCTTTGATCGGGTCGATACGGGCAAGGGGTCGCTGGCGGTATTCACCGGGCAAATGGACTATCGCCCCAATATCGATGCGGTGCGCTGGTTCGCCACCGACATTCTGCCGCTGGTGCGCCAGCGCCACCCCGCGGCGCGGTTCGCAATCGTCGGGCGCGCGCCGACCGACGAGGTGCGCGCGCTGGGCGCACTGCCGGGGGTGGTCGTGACCGGCCAGGTGCCCGACGTGCGGCCCTGGCTTGCCGCCGCCGATGCGGTGGTTGCACCGCTGCTGCTCGCGCGCGGGGTGCAGAACAAGCTGCTCGAGGCGATGGCGATGGCGCGGCCCGTAGTCGCAAGCGCTGCCGCGGCGACGGGTATCGATGCGACCCCCGGCGAGCATCTGCTGGTTGCCGATGATGCCGCGGCCACGGCTGCCGCGGTGGACATGCTGTTCGATGACCGCGAGGCTGCGGCCAGGATGGGACAGGCGGCACGCGCGCAGATGATCGCGCGCTACGGCTGGGACGCGCGGCTGGCGCCGCTCGGCGACCTGCTGGGACTGTCCGCATGACGCTGTGGCAGCGCCATCTCGCCGCGCTCGCCCTGCTGTCGGCGGCGATCCTCGCGCTTTTCTGGCGCGATGCTGCCGATATGGCGGGTATCTGGTGGGACAGCTCGACCTTTACCCATTGCCTGCTCATGCTGCCGATGATCGGCTGGCTGGTGTCGCAGCGGATCGACTTGCTGCGCCCATTGACCCCCGCCTTCTGGTGGCCCGCGCTCGTATGGATGGCGGGGGCAGGGCTGGTGTGGCTGGTCGGCGAGGCGGCGGGAGTCGGGTTGTTTCGGCAACTCGGCCTCATATTGATGCTGCAGGGCGCGGTCGCCGCGACGCTGGGCGAGAAGCTGGTGCGCGGCTTGCTGTTCCCGCTCGGCTATGCGCTGCTCCTGGTGCCGTTCGGCGAGGAACTGGTGCCGCTGCTCCAGACTTTTACCGCGCATATCAGCGTCTTCCTGCTCCACCTGTCGGGCATTTCAGCCGAGATGGAGGGGGTGTTCATCACGACGCCTGCCGGCTTCTTCGAGGTGGCCGAGGAATGTTCGGGGGTCAATTTCCTGATCGCGATGCTCGCCTATGCGGTGTTCGCGGCGCATCTGTGTTTCAAAAGCTGGACGCGGCGCATCGTCTTTGTCGCGGCGGCACTGGCGACGACGATCCTCGCCAATGCGCTGCGCGCCTATGGCACGATGGTCGTCGCCGAAATCTGGGGG
>JAHCKJ010000334.1 GCA_026125835.1 Sphingopyxis sp. | reverse complement strand
ATAATCGACCGCCGCAACGTCAAACGCGGCGACGGCATATTGGTCGAATGCGGTCACAAAGATTACCGCCGGCGGGTTTTCGAGCCGGTCGATCGCTGCCGCCACTTCCAGGCCGTTGAGATCGGGCATCGCGATGTCGCAAAGAACGAGGTCGGGGGCGAGGGCATCGACCATGCGCAGCGCCGACGCGCCGTCGCTGGCGGTGCCGACGAGCGACACACCGTCCTGCTGTCCGGTCAGGATCTGGAGGCGTTCGATGGCCAGCGGTTCGTCGTCGACGATCAGGGTTCGCAAGGTCTGCATCATGATCAGCAAGCCACCTTTGCAAGCGGGAGCCACAGCGACACGACGAAGCCGCCGTCGTCGGATGGCCCCCATTCGCATCCGGCCGCGGGTCCGTAACGGGTCAACAGCCGCTCGCGCACATTGCCCAGCCCCAAACCGGTACCCGACGCAGGAACGGGTGCCTTCGGATCGATGTCGTTTTCGATGCGCAGCACCAGCAGGCCATATTCGGAGCTGGCGGTCAGCCGGACGGCGATCGTGCCCTTGCTGGGCGCGACGCCATATTTGATCGCATTTTCGATGATCGGCTGCAAAATCAGCACCGGAACACAGGCGTGCTTGAGTTCGTCGGGCATGTCGACCTCGACCTGCAAGCGATCGGGGAAGCGCGTCTGTTCGATGTCGAGGTAAAGCCGCTGAAGCGCGATTTCCTCGTCGAGGCTGACCAACTGCTCGGGGTCGACCGCCAGGCTCGAGCGCAGAAACGATGACAGGTTCATGATCATCGTCTCCGCCTCGCTCTTCGACCCTTTCAGCACGAGTGTCGACAACGAGTTGAGCGTGTTGAACAGGAAATGCGGGTTCACCTGATAATGCAGCGCGCGCAGCTGGGCATTTTTGGCTTCCAGCCGGAAATGATTGGCACGCCGTTCGACCGCGCGCATTTCATTGGCGTAGCCGAAGGCGACATAGAGCGCCGCCCATACCGCAAAGAAGAAATACCAGCGGATCGAGCTGTCGAGAATCAGGATCGTTTCCCACGTGCCGGGAAATTTCGCCTGCATTTCTTTGATGATCCGGGTCGCTTCGGCGACGGGGAACCAGTAATAGAACACCAGCAGATTGACCGAGGCGTAGACGATCACCAGCGGGACCGCGGCGCCCAGCGCAGCGGCAAGGCGGGCGCCGAAACTTTGCGGCTGGGCGCGTTGCAGCAGCTGGTAAAGGACAAAGGTACATAAAATACCCGCCACCACGACGATCGCGCGACGCCAGACGGCGGACCATGGCTCGGCCACGCCGGTCAGCATGGCAAGGCCCGTGGTGATGAGGAAATAGATCACCCACATTGCGATGATCGATCCGATCGCGACGCGCGGGTTGACGCGCGCGTCGGACGCGCGCCAGTCGGGCGCCGCCGCCAACATTTTTGCGCGCTGGTCGCGCAGCGCGTCCTTGCGTTGAGCCATGTTCATTGCGCCTGCCTTAGCGCCAAAACCGGGGGCGACGCTAGCAGACGGCGGACCGCCAGTCGAACCCCCGGGCGCTTTGGTCGAAAGCCAGTGCGCCGGTCGCTACCCCAGCCGGGCCAGCGCGGCGGTCAGCCGGTCGGCCTCGGCGTCCTTCGCGGCATGATCGGCGCGTGCCTTCTCCACCGCTTCGGGCTTGGCGCGCTCGACGAACGACGGGTTGTTCAGGCGTCCGGCGAGGCCGTCGCGTTCCTTCGCCGCGGCGGCGAGCGCCTTGCTCAGGCGGTCGCGTTCGGCGGCGATGTCGATGACGCCTTCGAGCGGTACGGTGATCGTTTCGCCCTCGACGACGAGCTGCGCCGAAGCGCCCGCGGGGGCGGGATCGAAACTGATCGCTTCGAGCCGCGCGAGACGGTCGAGCTGCGCGGCGAGCTTTTCGGTGCGGGCCTTGAGCGACGCCGGGAAATGCGCCGTCAGGCGCGCACCCGGCGGCAGGCCGAGTTCGGCTTTCGCACCGCGCAGTTCGCTGACCAGCTTGATCAGCCAGTCGATGTCGGCGCTGGCATCGCTATCGCGCACGCCGTTCGGCGCAGGCCATTTGGCGGTGATCAACGGATAATCTGCGCGGTCGCCCAGTCCGGTCCACAATTCTTCCGTGATGAACGGCATGAAGGGGTGGAGCATGACGAGGATCTGGTCTAGCAC
>JAHCKJ010000333.1 GCA_026125835.1 Sphingopyxis sp. | reverse complement strand
GCGCATTGGCGAGCTTCGGCCAGAGCAGGCCAAAGGGCGATCGGTCCGATTCGTCGGCGAGCCGCGGGATGTCGGCGCGCACGTCGGCGGGCAGCCGCGCGGCAAAGGCGTCGGCTTCGGCCGCATAATAATGTCGGTAAAGATCGCGCCCGCAGAGCGGCCCCAGAAAGGCGATCGCGTCATAACCCTGCGACCCCGCCACATTCCAGCGCGTGCGTATCGCGGGTTTGTTCGCCTGCGCGGCGGCAGAAAGCGCGGGAAGAAGCGAAAGCGCGGGGGCGGCAAGCGCGGCGGCGAGGAGGTGTCGGCGGTGCATGACCGCTCCCTAGCCGCGCGGCACCCTGCTGGCTTGCACGGACTTTGCCCTCAGCCGGATGGGCGGCAACCCGGTCATCGCGGCGACCGCACGCGCCAGATGCGCCTGATCGGCGAAACCCTGATCGACGGCCAGGTCGGCGAGCGCACCGCGCCATCCGGGCAGCGCGGCCAAGGCGCGCCGCGTCCGCACCTCGAGCCGGAAGCGTTTGGGACTGGTGCCGTAGGCGCGCGCAAAGCCCCGACTGACCGACGCCGGATCAAATCCGATGTCGCGCGCCCATGACGTGATCGCAAGATCGGGGTCGGAGCTGAGCGCGGCGGCGAGCAGGTCGGGCCAGTCGGCGTGCCGCTCGCCGCTCGCCCGGAACTGCTCGCCAACGAACGCTGCCGCAGCGCGCGGGTCGCGCCCGGCCAGCCGCGCCGCCATATCGGGATCGTCGATTACGCCGACGCCGGGCGCCAGCCCCGGCACCGCCGGAAGGTTCAGTACCGCAGCTCCGCGCGCGCCGAAGCGGTCGAGATGCGCGGTCCATGGGCCGTGGACAACCACGGTGCCCGGCCGCGCCGCAAATCGCCCCTCGTCGCCCGCCTCCTCATATCCGCCGCCCAGGACAACCGCGATATAAGGTTCGGCATGGCGATGCCGCGGCAGCCGCTCGTCCGCCGCGTGGCGGCCGATGCCGACCACGCTCACCGGTC
Source organism: Sphingopyxis sp. (assembly GCA_026125835.1). GTDB lineage: Bacteria > Pseudomonadota > Alphaproteobacteria > Sphingomonadales > Sphingomonadaceae > Sphingopyxis. The sequence continues at coordinate 1,218 of JAHCKJ010000333.1, read as the reverse complement.
GCGCAGATCCGGCGGCGTCGCTTCGGCCTTCAGCATTGCGATGGCGTCGGCGAGCGGCATGATGCGTTGGCCGTCCTGGCCCAGGGTGCGGATCGCCACTGTGCCTTCCTCGGCCTCGCGCTTGCCGACCACGAGCAGGTACGGGACCTTGGCGAGGCTATGTTCGCGCACCTTGTAGTTGATCTTTTCGTTGCGCAGATCGCTCTCGGTGCGGATCCCCGCGGCGACGAGCTGTTCGGTCGCGGCCTTCGCATAATCGTCGGCGTCGCTGACGATCGTCGCGACGACCGCCTGCACCGGCGCGAGCCAGGTCGGGAAGCGGCCGGCGAAATGCTCGATCAAAATGCCGATGAAACGCTCGTAGCTGCCGAAGATCGCGCGGTGGAGCATCACCGGGCGATGCCGCTCGCCATCCTCGGCAATATAGGAGGCGTCGAGGCGGTCGGGGAGCACGCGGTCGGACTGGATCGTCCCGACCTGCCACGTCCGCCCAATCGCATCGGTCAGGTGCCATTCGAGCTTGGGCGCGTAAAAGGCGCCTTCGCCCGGCAATTCCTCCCAGCCATATTGATCGGTCGCAAGGCCCGCCTCGATTACCGCGTTGCGCAGCTCGTCCTCGGATTTGTCCCACATCTCCTCGGTCCCGAAACGTTTTTCGGGACGCAGCGCGAGCTTGATCGCATAGTCGAAGCCGAAATCTTTGTAGATGCGGTCGGCGAGCGCGCAGAAATTGCGGACTTCCTCGACGATCTGATCTTCGCGGCAGAAGATATGCGCGTCGTCCTGCGTGAACTGGCGCACACGCATCAGCCCGTGCAGCGCGCCATGCGGTTCGTTGCGGTGGCAGCAGCCATTTTCGTAGAGGCGCAGCGGCAGGTCGCGATAGCTTTTCATTCCCTGACGGAAGATCAGCACATGCGCCGGGCAATTCATCGGCTTCAGCGCCATCCACTCGGCATCGTCGGAGACGATCGGACCTTCATCCTCGGTATTCGGCACCTCGTCGGGGATGACGAACATATTTTCGCGATATTTGCCCCAATGGCCCGACTGTTCCCACTGGCGCGCGTCCATCACCTGCGGGGTCTTCACCTCGCGATAGCCGGCATTGTCGATGGCGCGGCGCATATAGGCTTCCAGCCCGCGCCAGATGACATAGCCCTTGGGGTGCCAGAAGACCGATCCGTGCGCCTCCTGCTGGAGGTGGAACAGGTCCAT
>JAHCKJ010000332.1 GCA_026125835.1 Sphingopyxis sp. | reverse complement strand
TCGATGCGCTGCTCGAAGCGGGCGCGAAGCCCGTGGCCGCGGCGAACTGGGTGACGAGCGAGCTGTTCGGTGCGCTCAACCGCCTCGGCCGCGACATTTCGGATTCGCCGGTCAGCCCCACGCAGGCGGCCGAACTGCTCGGCCTCGTCGCCGACGGCACGATTTCGGGGACGATCGCCAAGCAGGTGTTCGAAAAGATGCTCGAAACCGGCGACGGCGCCGCGGCGATCGTCGACCGCGAGGGGTTGAAGCAGACGAGCGACACCGGCGCGATCGAAGCCGAGATCGCGAAAGTCCTCGCCGCGAACGCCGACAAGGTCGAGCAATATAGGGGCGGCAAGGAAGCCTTGTTCGGTTTCTTCGTCGGCCAGACGATGAAGGCGATGCAGGGCAAGGCGAACCCGCAGGTGGTCAACGAGCTGCTCAAAAAGGCGCTGAGTTGAGGATTCGCGCGATGCTTCGCGCGTTTCTGACACTCTGGCTGCTCGTCGCCTGTGCGGGATTCGCGCGCGCGGAAACGATCGCGTTTACCGACGTCAACGTCGTGCCGATGGACCGCGAGCGTGTGATTCCGCGCGCGACGGTGATCGTCACCGACGGCATGATCGCGAGCATCGGGATCAAGGCGAAGCCGCCCGCGGGGACGCCGGTGATCGACGGCAAGGGCGCCTGGCTGGTCCCGGGGCTGGCCGACATGCACAATCATGTGACGAGCCGCGACGACCTTTCGCTGCTGCTCGCGAACGGCGTCACGACGATGCTCAATATGGGCGAGGCGACGAACAGCTTTGCCGGGCGCACGCGGATCGCGGTGAATGAGGGCAAGGTGCCGGGGCCGCAGATATTCACCGCGCTCGCGGTCGATGGCGACCCGCAATATGGGCACCTGGTCATCAGGACGCCTGAGGATGCGCGCGCAGTCGTCGGGATTGCGAAGGCCAACGGCTATAGCTTTATCAAGGCCTATACGAACCTGTCGGCCGAGGCCTTTGCCGCGCTCGCCGATGAGGCCAAGGTGCAGGGGATCGGCGTCGTCGGGCATAATGTGAAGGCGGTCGGCCTTGCGGAACAACTTGCCGCAGGACAGGCGATGGTCGCGCATGTCGAGGAGTTTTTCTACGGCTTCTTCCCCGAACCGCCCGCGGACGACCAGCAGGCGCCGCCCGATGACGCGCGGATTGCCGACGCGATCGCGCTGGTCAAGGCGCATGGGGCGTTCGTGACGTCGGACCTGTTCACCTATCGGACAATCGCCGCGCAGTTCGGCAAGCCCGAGGTCGTGAAGGCCTATCTGGCGGCGCCCGAGGCGCGCTATCTGTCGCCCGCCGACCGGATCGACTGGGCGCGTTCGGGCTATCAGAAAAAGGCGGTCGACCTGTCGCGCCGCGTGGCGTTCGAAGCACGCTTCGTGAAGGCGATGGCCGACGCCGGCGTGCCGCTGATTACGGGCGGCGATGCGCCGACGATCCCGGGGTTGGTGCCCGGCTTTTCTCTGCATAGCGAGATCGAGGCGATGCTGGCGGCGGGGCTGACGCCCTGGCAGGCGCTGTCGGCGGCAACGCGGGCGCCGGGCGAGTTTATCGCGAAAACCGTGCCGGGAGCCGCGAAGTTCGGCGTTGTGACGCCCGGTTATCGCGCCGACTTGCTGCTCGTGGCCGACAATCCGCTGGATCAGCCCGCAACCCTGCTCACGCCACTCGGCGTCATGGTCGGTGGCCGCTGGCACGACGCGGCGAATCTGCAAGCGATGCTCAACGAGGTCGCGGAGCGGCGCGCGGTTCCCTAGCTGGTCAGAGCTATTCGGTGCCCTTTCGAGATACGGAATGGCCAACTTCGGGGGCCGCCAGCTATCCTGGGAGCGAGCAGCTTTAAACCTGCTGCGGCGGCACCTCGTCGGGACCACGGCCCGGTTCGTCAACGTCGCCCCCGCCGGGGCTGCCGGGGATTTCCTCGGGCTGGCCGGCGGGGTCTTCCTGCGGGGTCGGTTGCACCGGATGTTCGGGCGGCGCCGTCGGTTCGATGGTGTCGGGCTTGGGTTTGGGGAAGGGGTCGGTGGCGCGGACGTAAAGGTTGGAAGCAAAGGTCATGAAGGCTCTCCTTGCCGGATCAACGAACGGGCGTGACGCGCGTTCCCGACGCCGAATTGTCGGGCTTTGCGCCCTTGCCCTCGGCGCCGCGTCTGCTATAGCCCCGCGCGGCCCGCACGGGCGTGCGCGGCACAGCGCGCGGCTGTGTGCA
>JAHCKJ010000331.1 GCA_026125835.1 Sphingopyxis sp. | reverse complement strand
TGGTCTGCCGCGATACGTCGGAAACGAGCCAGCCGATGCCGCCGACGATGACGATGGCGATGGTCGCGTTGATGACGTGCCTTCCGGGCAGCATGATCGGCGCGCCCGACATATTGCCGTTGAGTTTCAGGAACGCGATGACCGACCCCGAAAAGGTGATCGCGCCGATCGCGACGCCCAGTCCCATTTCGATGCGGCTGACCGTGTAAATCTGTCCCGCGGCGTCGGCGATCCCGAACGCGAGCGGGTTGAGATAGGCGGCCGCGGCTACCGCGACGGCGGCGAGGCCGACCAGGCTGTGAAAGGCCGCGACAAGCTGCGGCATCGCGGTCATCGCGATGCGCCGCGCCATCACGACACCAATGACCGCGCCGATACCGATCGCCGCCAGAATCTCGACGATCCCGACGATATCCGGGCCGACATAACTGTTCAGCGCATCACCGCTTTTCCACGGCACATGCGTGACCAGCGTCGTGACGACGGCGATCGTCATGCCGATCATGCCGAAACGGTTGCCCCGCTGCGACGAGGCGGGCGACGACAGGCCGCGCAGCGCGAGGATGAAGAAGACGCCCGACACCAGATAGGCGATCGCGGCCCAGGGGTTCACCGCGCCATGACCATCGGCCCCGGCGGCTAGGATCGACTGGATGTCCATCTCAGCGCTCCTTCTTCTTGTACATCGCCAGCATGCGCGCGGTGACCGCGAAACCGCCGAAAATGTTGACGCTGGCCATCACGACCGCGGCCAGCCCGAGCCATTTCGACGTGGCCGAACCGGCGGCGGCGGCGGCGATCAGCGCGCCGACGATGATCACCGACGAAATCGCATTGGTCACGCTCATCAGCGGCGTGTGCAGTGCCGGGGTCACCGACCAGACGACGAAATAGCCGACGAAACAGGCCAGGATGAAAATCGAAAATATCGCGATGAAATCCACGGCGCGCTCCCCTGCTGATTCCGCTCGGCGCACCTCTTGCCGTGCGCATTCGGGCCTGTCGACTCCAAAGCAGCCAAAAGATGCGGCCCGCACCTCTCCACAAGGAGAAATACGGGCCGATCACGACAGAATATGTCGTCTCGCCGGTTTTACCCGGCGACGATATTACATTTTGGGAATAAGCACCGCGTCGACGACGTGGATGACGCCGTTCGACTGGTTGACGTCGGCCTGCGTCACCGCGGCCTTGTTGCCGCTGGCGCTGGTCAGGATGATCGCGTCGCCGCTCTTGGTCGCGGTCAGATCCTGACCTTCGACCGTTTTCAGCACCGCCTTGCCGCCGCCGGCGGCAATTTTCGATGCCAGGTCGGCGGCCGTCAGCTTGCCAGGAACAACGTGATATTTCAGCACGCCCGCCAGCACCTCTTTCTGCGCCGGACGCATCCAGCCGTCGCGGGTCACGGGCGGCACCTGCACAAAAGCGGCGTCGGTCGGGGCAAAGACGGTAAACGGCCCCGGACCGGACAAGGTTTCGACCAATCCGGCCTGCGTCACCGCGGTCACCAGCGTCTTGTGCTCGGCCGATGCCGAAGCATTTTCGACGATATTCTTGGTCGGCAGCATTTCCGCACCGCCCACCATCGGGTTGGTGCCGGCGCTTTCGGCGACGATTTCACCGTCGGCGACGGTGGTGGTTTCGGTGGGAGTCTCACTCTTGCCGCCGCAACCGGCAAGACCAACAGCGACGGCGGCAACGGCCGCCAACAAACTAGCGCGATTCATGATATTCTCCTTTGCATGCCGCATCATGGTGCGGGGTGCGACAACGGTGCCCCGGCGCGCAAGCTACGGCGCCGACAGCCAAATAGACGCACGACCCGCCGCAGAAGTTTCATTTGTCCGGCGAGCATCAGGATTCCCGTCGGCCGCACCGCATCTGCGATCCCGTTCGCGTCTCGCCCGACGACGCCGTTAAGCCAGCAGCCGCTCGTTGACGACCTTGCCGCCCCGCGTCAGACGAATCGCGTTGCCGATTTCCTCGTCGAGCACGGGCTTGCCTGCTTCCTTGTCCCAGAAGGCCGACAGGAAGTTGAACAGATTGCGACTGAACAGTGCGCTGGTATCGGCGGGCATCAATGCGGCGATATTCTTCGCGCCGATCACCGTGACGCCGTGGATGCGTTTCGCTTCGCCCGATACCGAGCCCTCGACATTGCCACCGCTTTCGGCTGCCATGTCGACGATCACGCTGCCGGTCCGCATTGTCGCGAGCTGCGCGTCGGAGATCAGCCGCGGCGCGGGGCGCCCCGGGATCAGCGC
>JAHCKJ010000330.1 GCA_026125835.1 Sphingopyxis sp. | reverse complement strand
GCCTGGATGTTGATGCCGCGGTCGGCCAGCGCGCGGAACATCGTGCTGGCGACGCCCGCGTGGCTTTTCATGCCGACGCCGACCACGCTGATCTTGGCCACCTTGTCGTCGCTGATCACGCGGTTGAACCCGATCTTTTCCTTTGCGCCTTCGAGCAGGTCGATCGAGCGCAGCAGGTCGGCGCCCGGCACGGTGAAGGTCACGTCGGTCTCGCCCTTTTCGCGGCCGACATTCTGGATGATCATGTCGACGTTGATCCCTGCGGCGGCAAGCGGGCCAAAGATATTGGCGACGCCGCCCGGCTTATCCGGCACGCGCGTGACGATGATCTTTGCTTCATTCTTGTCGTGGGCGATGCCGGTGATCAGCTGCCGTTCCATCTGATGTTCCTCTATTTCTTCGTCGCTGACGATCATCGTGCCTTTTTTGGGCGCCTCGTCGCCCTCGACGAAGCTCGAGAGCACCTGCACGCGCACGCCCATCTTCATCGCCAGCCCGACCGAGCGCGTCTGGAGCACCTTGGCGCCAACGCTCGCCAGTTCGAGCATCTCTTCATAGGTGACATAGTCGAGCTTGCGCGCGCGCGCGACAATGCGCGGGTCGGTGGTGTAGACGCCGTCGACGTCGGTGTAGATATCGCAGCGGTCTGCCTTGACCGCCGCGGCAACGGCAACGGCGCTGGTGTCCGATCCGCCGCGGCCCAATGTCGCGACGCGCCCGTCGTCCATCATGCCCTGGAAACCGGGAATCACCGCGACCTCGCCGCGCGCCATCGCGGCGCCAAGCGCGCCGGTGTCGATGTCGGCGATGCGGGCGCGGGCATGCGCTTCCTCGGTCCGGATCGGCAGCTGCCAGCCGAGCCAGCTGCGCGCGGGAACGCCCATCGCCTGCAAGGTAAGCGCGAGCAGGCCCGTTGTCACCTGTTCGCCCGACGCGACGACGACGTCATATTCGGCGGGATCGTATCGCGGGTTTGCCTCGCGACAGAAATTGACCAGCCGGTCGGTTTCGCCCGCCATCGCCGAGACGACGACGGCGACCTGGTTGCCATTTGCCACTTCGCGCGCGACGAGTTTTGCCACGGTGCGAATCCGCTCGGTGCCCGCCATCGACGTGCCCCCGAATTTCATCACGATCCGCGCCATCTTGCCCCGCTTTCCCGAACTGGTTTCGGCCGCTGCTTTTTCGAGCATTTCTGCGGCGTCCGGCTGTTAGGCAAGGGGGAAGGCGATGGCAAGCGCGCGAAACGCCGCGCCGGATAGAATTTCTTGCACCGGCGAAGGCGCAGTGCCACATCGTTTGGCATGAACGCCGCCACGATCAACCCGCACGAAGCCGCGCATTTCGGAGCGCTTGCCGCCGACTGGTGGGATCCGCAGGGATCGTCGGCGATGCTGCACAAGCTGAATCCGGTGCGGCTTGCCTATATCCGCGAGCAGATCGACGGGCATTGGCACGTCGACGCGCGCGAGCGCCATCCGCTCGCCGGCAAGCGCGCACTCGATGTCGGCTGTGGTGCCGGATTGCTGTGCGAGCCACTGGCGCGGATGGGCGCCGAAGTGACCGGCGTCGATGCCGCGCCCGAGAATATCGCGGCGGCGAAGGAACATGCGGCCGGGCAGGGGCTTTCGATAACCTATCACGCGGGCGAACTCGCCGCATTGCCGCCCGCCGTGTTCGATCTCGTAACCTCGATGGAGGTGGTAGAGCATGTGACCGATCCCGCGGCCTTCATTGCCGACCTCGCGGCGCGGCTGGCGCCCGGCGGGCTGATGACTCTGTCGACACCCAATCGCACGATGCTGTCGAAGCTGCTGCTGGTCGAGGCCGCCGAGCGCGTCGGCGCGGTGCCGCGCGGGACGCACGACTGGGACCAGTTTCTGAAGCCCGAGGAGCTGACGAAGCTGCTGGAGGGCGCGGGGTTGGAAGTGGTTGACCGCACCGGCCTGTCGCCGTCGGCGGCGAAGGGCTTCAAACTGGGCGGCAGCGAAGCGCTGAACTATCTGGTCGCCGCAAGGCACGCGGGATGAGCCGCGACCCGCGCGTCGACGATTATATCGCGAAGCGCCAGCCCTTCGCGCAGCCGATCCTGACCCATTTGCGCGAATTGGTGCATGAATATGCGCCGGGCGCCGAGGAAACGCTGAAGTGGGGTGTCCCGCATTTCGTGCTCAACGGACAGAATCTGGCGGGCATGGCGGCGTTCAAGGAACATGCGACCTTTGGTTTCTGGCGCGACGAGGAGGTCACCGGATCGCCGCGCGACACCGGCGCGATGGG
>JAHCKJ010000033.1 GCA_026125835.1 Sphingopyxis sp. | reverse complement strand
GGTCTGCGGCCATTGTCACGCCGAAATCGATCCGCGCGACGTCGATTGGCGCGAGGGGCCGGGCCTGGCGCAGGTCGTCCCGCATTACGAGCGCCGCCGTTTCAACGGTGACGTCGGCACCCGGCGCCCCGGCGGACGCCCATTGGTCGATACGATGATCGAATTGTTCGGCGACCGCTGGGCGACCCTGGTCGTCCGGGCGTTGTTCACCCGGATCAATCGCTTCGATGAAATACAGCGCGATACGTTGATGGCGACCAATATCCTGACCGGACGGCTGGAACGGCTCGTCCGGCAGGGGATTATCCGTGCGGTTCCCTATTCGGATCGCGGCGACCGTTTCGAATATCGCCTGACCGCCAAGGGGCGCGACCTGTATCCGGTGCTGCTGGCGCTGCTGCAATGGGGCGACCGCTGGTTTTCGGACGAGCGCGGTCCCCCGGTGCTGTTGACGCACCGACCATGCGGACATGACCTGGCGATGGTGGCGGCATGCAGCAACTGTGGTGACGAACTGCGGCTCGAAGACAGCCGTTTCACGATCGACAACGCCGGTCTGCCGCCCGCGAAATAATCATGCGCCGCCCACTGGCGCGCGCGGGGCCGACTGGTTCCATGGGCCGCCACCAAACGAATCGCGCGCGCCGCCCCGTAATCCGGGACAGGCGCCGCCCGCACCAGAAAGTGGCCCCGATGGAAATCACGACCGGTCTGACCTTTGACGACGTGCTGCTGGTGCCCGGCCCGTCGGACATTCTGCCCTCGGACGCGAACCTGTCGACCCAGCTGACCAGCGAGATCAGCCTGAACATCCCGATCCTGTCCTCGGCCATGGACACGGTGACCGAGGCCGACATGGCGATTTTGATGGCACAGATCGGCGGCATTGGCGTTCTCCACCGCAATCTGACGGTCGAGGAGCAGGCGGCGGCGGTGCGGCAGGTCAAACGCTTTGAAAGCGGGATGATCGTCAATCCCATCACGATCACCCCCGACGCGCCGCTGTCCTATGCCACCGCCCTGATGGACCAACACCGCATTTCGGGCATCCCCGTCGTCGAAACCGGCGGCAAGCTGGTGGGCATCCTGACAAACCGCGACGTGCGCTTTGCCGAAAATCCCGGTCAGCCGGTGCGCGAACTGATGACCGCCGACAATCTTGCAACCGTTCGACCCGGCGTCGGGCAGGACGAGGCGCGCAAGCTGCTGCACCAGCGCCGCATCGAAAAGCTGCTCGTCGTCGACGACGATTACCGCTGCATCGGCCTGATCACCGTCAAGGATATGGAAAAGGCGGTCAACTTCCCCGACGCGACCAAGGATGGCAGCGGCCGCCTGCGCGTTGCCGCGGCGACCAATACGGGCGACAGCGGCATCGAGCGGGCCGAAGCGCTGCTGGAAGCCGAATGCGACCTGATCGTCGTCGATACCGCGCATGGTCATAGCAAGGGCGTCGGCGCGACGGTCGAGCGGATCAAAAAGCTGTCGAACCGCGTCCAGGTGCTGGCCGGCAATGTCGCAACGGGCGATGCAACAAAGGCTTTGATCGATGCGGGCGCCGACGGGGTAAAGGTCGGCATCGGTCCTGGCTCGATCTGCACGACGCGCATCGTGGCGGGGGTCGGGGTGCCGCAACTGACGGCGATCCTCGACAGCGTCGCAGCGGCGTCGAAGCTGGGCGTACCGGTGATTGCCGACGGCGGCCTGCGCACGTCGGGCGACATTGCCAAGGCGCTGGCCGCGGGCGCATCGAGCGTGATGGTCGGATCGATGCTGGCGGGCACGGCCGAAGCGCCCGGCGAAACCTTCCTCTATCAAGGGCGCACCTACAAAAGCTACCGCGGCATGGGCAGCGTCGGGGCGATGGCGCGGGGTAGCGCCGACCGCTATTTCCAGCAGGACATCAAGGATCAGATGAAGCTGGTTCCCGAGGGCATCGAGGGCCAGGTCCCCTTCAAGGGACCGGCGAAGGACGTCATCCACCAGATGGTCGGCGGCGTGAAGGCGGCGATGGGCTACACCGGCAGTCGTACGCTCAAGGATTTCCGCGAGCGGGCAAAGTTCGTGCGGATTACCAATGCGGGCCTGCGCGAAAGTCATGTCCACGACGTTGCGATCACGCGCGAGGCGCCGAACTATCCGGCGGGCTGAGCCCGGCCGATGACCCCCGCTGCCCGCGTCCAGACCGCGATCGAGATTCTCGACGCGATTGCGGTCGCCGCGCGCGACGGCGGCGCGCCCGCCGATGCGATTTTTGCCGACGCCATGCGCGCGCGCCGCTACGCGGGATCAAAGGACCGCCGGGCGGTCCGCACGCATGTTTACGACGCGATGCGTATCGTCCGGTCGGCACCGGCTACGGGCCGTGCGGCGATGCTTGCGCTCGCAGACGCCCAGCCCGAACTCGCGGCGCTGTTCGATGGCTCTCCCTATGGTCCGGCGCCGATTGCGGACGACGAGCCTCGCGCGGAAACTGGTCTGGCAGCGGCAGCGCTGCTTGATCTGTTCGATCCGCTCGTGGGTGAGGGTGAACATGATGCGATGTTGACGCGCGCGCCGCTCGACCTGCGCGCCAACCGGATCAAGGCGGGGAGGGACGATCTCGCCACGCTCTTTCCCGATGGCGAAACAATCCCCGGCGCGCCCGATGGCTGGCGCCTGCCGCCCGAAACGGCGGCGGTCCAGCATCCGGCCTATGCCGAAGGTCGCTTCGAGGTCCAGGACGCCGCGAGCCAATATGCGTCCGCCGCCTTGGATGTCGCGCCGGATCAGGCGATCGTGGATCTGTGCGCGGGCGGCGGCGGCAAAACGCTTGCCATTGCTTCACTGGTCAGCAACGCCGCCGATATCCTGGCCTGCGACACCAACCGTGCACGGCTTCAGCAGCTGCCGCCACGCGCCGAACGGGCCGGGGCGACGCGGATCGAAACGCTGCTGCTGAATCCGGGGCAGGAGAGCGCGATGCTGGCCGACTGGCGGGGCAGGGCGCAACGGGTCATGGTCGATGCCCCCTGTTCGGGAAGCGGAACCTGGCGGCGCAGCCCCGAACTACGCTGGCGACTGACGCCCGCGCGCCTCGACCGTCATGTCGCGGACCAGGCGCGGTTGCTCGCCATTGCCGCCGATCTGGTGGCGCCGGGCGGCAAACTTCTCTATGCTGTCTGCTCGGTCATCGCGCGCGAGGGGCGGGCACAGGTGGATGATTTTCTGGAACAGCATCGCGGGTGGACCGCGGACAGCGGCTTTTTGCCCGACGATGTCGGCCGCGCTGCGGGTGCCGGATTTCTGCTCACCCCGGCCCACGACCATTGCGACGGATTTTTTCTCGCGCGGTTGACTGCGCCATGTTAGCCTCCTCCCCGATGAAGCGATGGGAGAACGCGATGCGCATCAGTTTTCTGGCCATTGGTGCCGGGCTTGTTCTGGCCAGTCTGCCCGTCGCATCGGACGCCCAGCGTGCCGACAGCGACATTTTTCCCCGCTCGATCGCGCTGCAACAAGAGGGGCAGGCGGCGCAGGAAGCGGGCGATCTCGACCTCGCAATCGACTTTTATGAATCGGCATTGGCAGCCGATCCGCGAAATCGCTCGGCGATCATCGCGCTGGCGCAGGTCGCGCGGGCGCAGGGGCTTCCCGGAAAGGCCATCGGCCTTTATCGCGACGCGCTGGTGCTCGAACCCAACGACATTGTCGCATTGGCCGGACAGGGCGAGGCACTGGCCGAAAAGGGCGCGCTCGAGATGGCGCGCGAGAAGCTGGCGGAAGCACAGCGGGTGTGCGGCGAAAAATGCCCGCAGGTGGCGGCGCTGGAAAAAGCGATCAACAGCAATGCGGAGAAAAAGGTCGTCGCCGCCGAGGCGATCGTGCCCAAGGCGGTCGTAACTACCAGCCAGAATTGACAATTCGACGCCGCACGAGCGGGGTACGAGTCAGTCCAACGCTTTCGCCAGTCGTATCCAGTCGGCCACGCTCACTGTCTCGGCACGGCGCGTCGGATCGATGCCCAGCCTGTTCAGCGCGTCGATCGCGCCCGCAACCCCCTTCAGGCTTTGGCGCAGCATCTTGCGGCGCTGCCCGAAGCCCTTTTCGGTGAGCCGCGACAGTGTGCGCGGATCGACCCCGTCGGGCTGCCCGGCGGGCGTCACATGCACGACCGCCGACATGACCTTGGGCGGCGGCGTGAAGGCCGAACGATGTACCTTCATGGCGATCCTGGCATTTGATCGCCATTGCGCGAGGACCGCGAGACGTCCGTAGGCGGACGTGTCTACCGATGCGACGATGCGCTCGGCGACCTCGAGCTGGAACATCAGGGTCAACGACAGCCAGCGCGGCGGCCAGCTTGCGGGTTCGAGCCAGCGGGTGAACAGCGCGGTGCCGACATTATACGGCAGATTGGCGACGATATGATAAGGCGCGCCGCCGGTCAGGGCGTCGACATCGACCGCCATCGCGTCCTCGGCAATCACCGTAAGCTGGCCCGGAAAGGCGGCACCCAGCTCGGCCAGGAGAGGCAGGCAGCGGTCGTCGCGCTCGACGGCAATCACCTTTGCGCCGGCGCGGAGCAGGGCGCGGGTCAGGCCGCCGGGACCGGGACCGACCTCGAACACCGTCGCGCCTTCAAGGTCGCCGGGAATCGCGGCGATGCGGTCGAGCAATTGTTCGTCGAACAGGAAATTCTGGCCCAGCGCCTTGCTTGCCGTCAGATCGTGGGCGCGTACGGTCTCGCGCAGCGGGGGCAGCGGGACGTTCGGTTCCACTCTCACTTGGCAGGCGCGCAGCTACGTTCGCGCGCGCTCGCTATCCGCGATGCCATGGCGATCGCCGCGATCGTCGGTCCGGGGTCGGCCTTGCCTTGCCCCGCAATGTCGAACGCGGTGCCATGGTCCGGCGAGGTCCGGATGATCGGCAGACCCAGTGTAAGGTTGACGCCGTCGTGGAAATGCAGCGCCTTGAACGGCGCCAATGCCTGGTCGTGGTAACCGCACAGAATCGCGTCATATTGATCGCGAATGCCGGGTGCAAAGAGCGCATCGGCAGCCAGCGGTCCCTCAAGGGCAATATCCTCGTCGGCAAGCTGGGCGATCGCGGGCCGCATAATGCGTTCTTCCTCGTTACCCAACTGGCCGCTTTCCCCCGCATGGGGATTGAGCCCGGCCAGCGCGATGCGGGGCATGGATATACCGAAATCGCGTTTCAGCCCCCGCGCGACAATGCGTGCCTTGGCGACGATCAGTTCGCTTGTAAGCCGCTCGGGAACTTCGGCGAGCGGGATATGGACGGTGAGCGGGACGACGCGCAGCGTCGGTCCGGCCAGCATCATGACGGCATTGGTCGCGGTGACGCCGCAACGCTCGGCGATAAATTCGGTCTGGCCCGGGTGGGTGTAACCGATGCCGTGCAGCGCCGATTTTGAAACCGGTCCGGTTACCAGCGCCGAGCTCGCCTGGTTGCGCGTCAGGCCGATTCCGGTTTCCAGCGTGTGAAGGGCGCAGGTGGCACCCGCAGCGGTCGGGATGCCGGGAGTCAGCGGGCCACTGTCCTCCAGGTGCCACACCGGCAGCGCTTCATCGAATGTGCGCGCCACCTGTTCCATGTCGGCGACGCGGGCGACCGGCCCGCTCCACACCGCCGCAATCGCCGCGATATCGCCGATCGCGACAAAAGGAGGCAGGTCATAGTCCCGGCGCATCGCCCAAGTGCGGGCCGTAACTTCGGGTCCGACCCCGGCCGGGTCACCCATGGTGACCGCGATCGGCTGCCGAATGTTGACGTCCTGCATCAGCTATATTCGATCACGGCATCCCGGCGCAGGTCGCGCAGATAACGCTGGGCGCGCTTGTTGACCTTTTCTTCCAGCAGACGCTGCTCGATCTGTTCCAGATCGGGGGCCGACGCGGTTTGCGGCATATCGCGTCCGCAAAGAACCAGCACGCTGATGCCTTCATCGACGGCACCAAAGGGTTGCGTTGTTTGGCCGATCTGCAGGGTGGCCAGGGTATTCTGGAGCGGCGCGGAAGGACGCGCATCTGGATCGTGTCGATGCAACAACGCTGGCGCCCAGCCGCGCGGCGACGGCGTCGGCGGCACCGCAACCGGCGATGGAGCGCGTGGCCTCGGCAAATTGCCCGGCCAGTTCCGACGCGCGCGCTTGCGAAGTTCAGGGCGGAAATCAGAGGCGAAAAGTCTGTTTGCAGGCTGAACTGGCGTCGCGAGGTCAGTAATCCAGCACCTGGCGCGCCGGTCGATAATCAGCATGATCGACACGCCGCCGGGTGCCTCGATCGGCCGAAACAAGCTGGCGGAAGCACATCTGCGTCGCCAGCACCGCCGCTCGACAGCGGCTCCAGATGCCCGCCCCGTTGGCCCAGGTCGCCGCCGACGACCGCCGTCGAGGCTTCCGAAAACTGGCGCGCATAGGCAGCAAAACTGCCATGAAGCGCACCCGCAATGCCTCGATGATCTTGCGGGCGTTTTCCGTGATCGCCGCGATATTCTCCGGCGGAGCGGAGAGATAGATTTCGCCGAGGTGGAATTCGTCCTGGCCCTTGGCTTCGTTCAACCGTTGCACCACCGATTCAACCTCGTCGGTCGACACGTTGGTCGTTGACTGGATCTTTCGCGACTTTGGCGCAAACGCGGTCCCACGCAAATTCGCCGCGAATCTGCTGCTTGACGGCAGCCGCCGACGAGCCCTTGCTGGCCAGATACGCCGAAAACTGTTCGGGGGTCTGCAGCGTCGCGGCGAACCGTGTTCATTGACGACATTGTGGCTTCCCTGGATCTATGGAGCTTTTCGTCGATCAGATTGCTGAACACCTGCTGGCGAAGCCGCTGCAATTCTTCGGGTGGAAGTTCCAGATCATTGTTGGCGATGCGGATCAGCGCCATCCGCTGTTCGATGTCGGTCGCGGTGATGATTTCGCCGTTCACGGTCGCGGATGGCCGGTAGACGTTGGGATTGGCGTTGCCGAACAACTGGACGTTGCCGGGGATATTCAGGCTGGTCGTCGGAACATCGTCGTCGGCGACGGTCTGTGCCAGCACCGGCGTCACGCCAACGGCGGCCACGGCCATCAGGCCGGTCATGGTCGAAAATTTGGTCATCTTTACCCTATTCGAGAAGGTCCGCACGCTCCGTATCAGCGGAAACGCCCGCTGGTCCAGCGCAATCCGCCGTCCGCGCCGGTTTGAAGCCTGCCCATGCCACCGCGACGCTGAACCGAAGCTGAGCGATTTGCTCAAAATCCCAGATTGCGGAAAGCGATCCGGAATGAAAAGCTGTTGCCGCGCCGCGCGTCGCCGGTGTCGGCATAGTCGCGCCGCCAGGTCAGCGCGATCGACAGGCAGTCGTCGTCATAGGCGATTCCCAACCGGTGCCGAATCGGCTCGAATCCGTCCGCGGTGCTCAGGGGGTCGTCGGCCTGCTTGGTCAGATCGACGATGGCCGACCCGAACATCGACCAGTGCCGCGCGACCTTGAGGCGCCCGCCGACGCGTACTTCCTCGCGGTCCTGCAGATCCTCGCCAAGCAGCAGGATGTCGCGGTTCAGCCGCGAATAGCCGATGACGGCATAGGTCGAGCGGCTGCCGATCGTCGCATCGAACTCGTTGCGGCGAATGGCGAGATCGTCCTTGTCGAGCCGGAACCGGTGGGTGAACCGCAGGAAATCGCGATAGGCAATCGTCGTCCGCCCAACGATGTCCGATGTGCGGTCGGTCAGGCCGGTGCCATCGGGGAACAGACTGGGTTTGTCCGACAGGCGATAGCTTTGTCCGACGACGCTGTTGATGTTGAACCCGGGGCGGCTGTAGTTCCACTCGACGCCATAGGTGATGCGGGCACCGTCCTCGAACCGGTCGTACCCGTTGAACCGGTTGATCGCGAACAAATTGCTGTCTTCGAGGTCGAAGGCGCGCGAGTCTTCGTTCGGGATATCCAGGTTTTTCAACGGCGGCGTGGCGACGATCTGGACCCGGGGTGTCAGCGTTTGTGTCCCGCCGGCCAGTTCGCCGATGAAGGGCCAGCGCATGTCCGCTGCCACCGCCGCTATCCCGCGCGCCTGCCAGCCCGACTTGCCGCGATAGCCGGGAATGGCGGTCAGCAGATTTTCGTCGCTGTGATAGACGTCACCCCGGACGAGGGCGGTCAGCACAACTTCCTGCCCCATCTTGGTCAGCCCGCGCAGATCCCAGCGGGCACCGGCAAAGGCGCGCTGTGTGTCCTGGCCCGCGGTCCGCCCGATTGCCAGTGTGTTCAGCTGCAGCTCGAACTGCCCGCCGAGCCAAGGGTCTGCGAATCGCTGGCGATAATCGATGACCGGCAGCGCGATCGGCTGCTGCCCCTGCTCGTCGTTACGGCGCAGCGTCTGCGTCGCCCATCCGGCGATCGACAGATAGCTGTTGCCGCCGATCCGTTCGAGATTGAAGGTCGAACGCAGCCGGTCGTCCCGGCTGATATCGTAACGGCGCATGAAGGTGCGATCGGTCGCGATCCGTCCCGAAAAGGCAAAGCTCCAGCGCGGGTCGAACTGGAATTTCCCGGCGCTTTCCAGATAGCCGCGAAAGCGTTTGCGGCTGTCGGGATCCTCGCCGACCAGGGGCACCAATGTTCCATAGGTCGCATAACCGTTGATCCGGAACGAGCCGATGTCGGTCAGCGCGCGAAACTCGCCCTCCAGCATCGGCGCGGCGCCGGTATAAAGGTGCGGGGTGATCGTGATATCGCGATCGGGCGCCAGCCGCAGATAATAGGGTACGGCGATTTCGAACCCGTTGGTGCGGTCGAGCCGGACTTCGGGAACGAGAATGCCGCTGCCCGCCTCGCTATTTGCCGGATGGCTGAGCCCTGGCAGGGGAATCAGCGGCAAGCCGAAAATCTCGACCCGGGCGCCCTTGTAGCGGACCTTGTTCTTGCCGCGGTCATAGGTCACGCGAACGGCACGGATTTGCCAGCTGGGGTTTTTCGGGCACCCGTCGGCATCTTCGACCGGGCAAGGCGTATAGGCGGCGTTTTCCAGTTCGATATTGCCGTTTTCGAGCCGGGTGCCCTTGATCGCGGCAAGCCGCGCGCCATTGTCGAGCACGACGAGCAGATTGTCGACGACGCCATCGCGCAGACTGTCGGTCAACTCGATGCGGTCGCCATAGGCCGTATCGCCTTCGGGGTTGCGGATCGCAACATTGCCCTCGGCAAAAACCTGGCCTGTGCTGCGGTTCCAGGTCACCTTGTCGGCCCGCATCGAGATGGCGTCGCGGTTCATCGCGACATTGCCCTCGGCCGTGACGACTTCGGTTTCGCTGTCGTAATTCAGATTGTCCGCGGCAAACCCGACCTCGTCATCGCGGGTCGGCACCGGCGCATCGCCAATGGTGGGGGCGACGTCGGGGGTTTGCAGAACCGGTTCGCCGGCCGCCTCGCGCACGGTGGACGACTCTTCCGCCTGCCGGGCGGCCGCGGGGCTGGCCAGCAACGCAAAGCCGCTTGCCGTCGCCAGCCACAACGCCTGCGATCGGCTTGCCCGTCGGAACAAAGTCCAGTTCATTTCTTCACTTTGTCCCACATGTTTGTCGTGTCCGCCCGGGTTGAACCGGCTGCTTTGTTTTGCAACTCGCACGCGAAACCCCTATCGGTCCCGCTCGTTGCAATCAATCATCGCATAAGAGAGTTACCGAATGGACATTCAGTTTGTCGCGCAAATCGATGCGTCTGCCGACGTTGTGGCCTTTCCCGTCCGCAAGGGCGAAGCGGGCGCGCTCGGCGCGCTGCTCGGGGCGGCGGCGGCGCAGGCGCGTTTCGACGGTTCGGCAGGCACGGTCGCCGAAACGGCGGCGATCGACGGCGAACAGGCGAAGCGGTTGCTGCTCGTCGGTATCGGCGAGGGCAGCGAACATGATCTCGAGCGCGGCGGCGCGGCGCTGACGGCGAAATTGCAGACCAGCGGAGTCGCCAGGGTCCATGTCGATTTTGCGAGCGCGGGTCAGAGCGACGCCGACGATGTCCTCGCCTTTGCCATGGGCGCGCGCCTGCGCAACTGGCGCCTCGACACCTATCGGACCCGTCTGGCCGACAAGGCCAAACCGACGCTCGCGACCATCGTCATCGCCTCGTCGCACGGCGATCTTGCCGGACGCTGGGCGGCGAACGAAGCGATTGCCGAAGGTGTCGCCTTCACGCAAACGCTGGTCGCCGAGCCGCCGAACATCCTTTACCCCGAAAGCTTCGTCGAACGCTGCCAGCATCTTGCCGACCTTGGCGTTGAACTCGAAGTACTCGACGAGCGGCAGATGAAAGCGCTCGGCATGGGCGCGCTGCTCGGCGTGGCGCAGGGTTCGACGCGCCCGCCGCGGCTGCTCGCGATGCGCTGGAACGGCGGCAATGCTGGCGATGAGCCGGTGGTGTTCGTCGGCAAGGGTGTCACCTTTGACACCGGGGGGATCAGCCTCAAGCCCGGCCCCGGCATGGACATGATGAAATGGGACATGGGCGGCGCGGGCGCGGTCGCCGGCGCGATGAAGGCGATCGCGGGGCGCAAGGCAAAGGCGAACGTCGTCGGCGTCGTTGGCCTCGTCGAAAATATGCCCGACGGCAATGCCATGCGCCCCGGCGACATCGTCTCGACGATGTCGGGCCAGACGGTCGAGGTGCTCAACACCGATGCCGAGGGACGGCTGGTGCTGTGCGACGCGATCACCTGGGTGCAAAAGGTCTACGACCCCAAGGTCGTCGTTGACCTGGCGACACTCACCGGTGCGATGGTGATCTCGCTCGGCCATGAATATGCGGGCATGTTTGCCAATGACGACGATCTCGCGGCGAAACTGCTGGAGGCGGGCGAGGCGTCGAACAACAAGTTGTGGCGTTTCCCGCTGTCACCGGCTTACGACAAGCTGATCGACAGCCCGATTGCCGACATGAAGAATATCGGGCCGCGCGAAGGCGGGTCGATTACTGCGGCGCAGTTTCTGAAGCGCTTTGTCGACGACGGCGTCGCGTGGGCGCATCTCGATATCGCGGGCATGGCGTGGGCCGACAAGGACGGTCCGGTCTGGGCGAAGGGGGCGACCGGTTACGGCGTCCGCCTGCTCGACCGTTATATCGCCGCGAACCACGAGGCCTGACCGAAGGGGGCGGCGGTGGCGCGTGTCAATTTCTACCGCCTGACCCGCGACCCCGTTGAGCGGGTGCTGCCCGCACTGGCCGAACGCGTTCTGGCGAACGGCGACCGCTTGCTGGTCGTCGCCGCGGCGGCGATGCAGCGGCAGGCCATCGACGAGGCGCTGTGGACCCAAACCGCGGCAAGTTTCCTGCCGCACGGCCATGCCGGATCGGCCGACGAAAGCATCGAGCCGGTCTTGCTCGCGGGCGCGCTTGACGGGCCTCCCGCGAACGGCGCGTCGCACGTCGCGCTCGCCGACGGCGAATGGCGCGACGCGGCGCTCGGTTTCGGCCGCACCTTCCTGCTTTTCGACAACAGCCGCATCGACGACGCGCGCGCCACATGGCGGGCGCTAGCGGCGCGCGACGATGTCGACAATCATTTCTGGAAACAGGATGACCGGGGACGCTGGTCGGAGGGGCCGTAATCATTGTGATGCGGCTCACCGCCATGCCGCGTGCATGCTGGTACCGACGGGTAACATCAAAAGGAGCGGATTATGATGCGTTTTTCCCTGTTAGCCACGACCGTCGGCGCCCTGTTGCTTGCCGGCTGCGGCTCGAATTCGGAAAGCGAGGTGGCCAGCGGCACCTACACCGACCCCGAAACCGGCAAGACGGCGGACTACAAGATCACCAGCAGCGATGATGGCGAGAGCGGCAAGGTCAGCATCAAGACCGAAGACGGCGAGATGGTGTTCGGCGGCGGCGCGGGCAATGCCAAACTCCCCGCGGGCTTTACCCCCTACCCGGGATCGAAAATGACCGGCGGTTTCTCGGCCAGCGGCGCGCAAGGGACCGGCGGCATGGCCAGTTTTGAAGTCGATGCCAAGGCCGCCGACGTCATCGCGCATTTCCGCAAACAGGCCGAAGCGGCGGGCCTGAAGGTCACCAGCGAGATCAAGAGCGGCGATACCATGATCATCGGCGCCGAAAAATCCGGCGATGGCCAGGGCGGGGTCCAGATTACGGCCACGCAAACGGGATCGCAGGTGAACGGCACCATCACCCACGGCGGCGGCTGACGCGCGCCGGCAGGGGCGCCTCTTCCGACCTTGCGGCGGCGCGAAAGCGCGGCTAGAGGCGCGCGCATCGCAAACCATAATGACGCAGGAGCTTCCCCATGGCGGTCACTCGCACCTTTTCGATCATCAAGCCCGACGCCACGCGTCGCAATCTGACCGGCGCGGTCACCAAGATGCTGGAAGACGCAGGTCTGCGCGTCGTTGCGTCGAAGCGCATCCATATGACCAAGGAACAGGCCGAGGGCTTTTACGCGGTCCACAAGGAACGCCCCTTCTTCGGCGAACTCGTCGAATTCATGACCTCCGGCCCCGTCGTCGTACAGGTTCTGGAAGGCGAGAATGCGATGCAGCGCAACCGGGACATCATGGGCGCGACCAACCCCAAGGACGCCGCGCCGGGCACGATCCGCAAGGAACTCGCTGAGAGCATCGAGGCGAACACCGTGCACGGATCGGACAGCGACGAGAATGCGGCGATCGAGATTGCCTACTTCTTCAAGCCGGAAGAAATTGTCGGCTGATCCCTGTTTCCTCGTCATGCGGAACTTGTTTCAGCATCCATGGCCTTACGTTGCAGCAAGCGCCGCGCAAAATTCGAGGTCCGGCCATGGACCCTGAAACAAGTTCAGGGTGACGAACTCATAGAATGACGCTGAACCAAAATGGCCGCTGGATTGCTCCAGAGGCCTTTTTCTTCATAATTCGTCGGCAATAC
>JAHCKJ010000329.1 GCA_026125835.1 Sphingopyxis sp. | reverse complement strand
CCAGTCGATCGCGCCGTTGCGCGCGATCGTCGCCAGCCAGGTGATCGGGCTGGCGCGCGCGGCATCGAACTGCCCCGCGCGTTCCCACACCTTGATATAGACGGTCTGCAAAACATCCTCCGCGCTGGCTCTCTCGCCACAGATACGGAGGCATATTCCAAATAGTTTCGCCGCGGTCATGTCATAGACCTCGCGCAGCGCCGCGCGGTCGCCGCGCCCGACCGCGGTCAACGCCGTCACCAGTCGCATTCGCGCCTCGTCCGCGCTCGATGGCCATTGCATGTCGCTCACGGTGCCAAGTGGTAGAGCGGTGGCCGGATTATTCAAGCGGCAGACGGCCGCATCATAACCCGGAAAGGCGGCCTGCCGTCCGGAACGTCCGCGGGCGTTGCGGTTTCCTGCGAGCGCAGGGACGTCATCCAGAGCGGTTTACGCAAGTTCCGGATTGCGACCCCGGACAAAGTCCGGGGCCGCAATGACGAAAGGTCTAGGAAATCAATCGCGGCAATAGCCCTCGCCATCTTTGACTTTCAGACAGTCCTTCTTGCCCGCCAGATATTTCAGGCCCGTCGCGTCGCCGGTCGAGGCCGCCAGCGTCAGTGTTTCGGCACCGCGCGTGAAGATGATGCCGCCCTCGCTGTCGCTGCCATCATAGGTCCCTTTGGTGTCGAGGTCCGATTGCATCTCCAGCTTGTACTTGCCGGGTTCGGCGGTGGAGATCGTGGCGTACATGCCTTCGACCCCGGTCCATTTGCCCGCCCAGGCCGCGTACCGGTGCGCCGCAGCCGGATCGCCGGCGGATCCTTCAGGCGTCATCGTTTCGACCGCCGCCTCCGTCGTCGCCGTCTCGGCGGGCGCGGGCGCCTCGGCTTTTTCGCAACCGGTCAGCAACACCAGCGCCGCTGCACTGGCCAGAATCACGCTCTTTTGCATTTCGCTTCTCCTTCGCCGTCCCAACGCACCAAATGAAGCAGATATCGCGTGCGGCGTCACCCGGCGATTATCTCGGCATAAAGCTCCGGATCGACATTGCCTCCCGACAGGGTGACAACCGTGGCCTCACCCGGTTCTACTTTGCCCGCCAGCACCGCAGCGAGTGCCGCCGCACCGCCGGGTTCAACCACCAGGTGCAGCCGTTCGAACGCGACGCGCATGGCGTGGCGTACTTCATCGCGGGTCACGACCACGCCGCTGACACCGCGCGCCTGCAGCACCGCGAAATTGATCGGCCAGGTCTGCGGCGTCTGCAGCGCATCGCATTCGGTGGGATAGGCCATATCCTCGACCGACAGGATTTTACCCGCGGCCAGGCTGCGCGTCACATCGTCCCAGCCCTCGGGTTCAACCGCAATGATCTCGGCATCGGGACAGGCCAGCGCCAGCCCAGCGGACAATCCGCCGCCGCCGCAGCACGCAATAACCTTGTCGGGTCCGGCAATGCCACGCGCCGCCAGCTGCGCCCGCGCCTCGATCCCCGCGCTCCCTTGCCCCTCGATGATCCACGGATCGCCATAGGCATGGACGAGCGTCCCGCCGCTCGCTTCCAGCAGTTTAGCCGCCACCGCATCACGCGATTCGGTCACCCGGTCGTACAGCACCACCTCGGCACCCAGCCCCCGCGTCGCTGCCAGCTTCATCCCGGGCGCGTTGCTCGGCATCACGATCGTCGCCGCGATGCCCAGCCGCTTCGCTGCCCAGGCGACGCCCTGCGCATGATTGCCGCTCGACACGCCGACGACGCCCGCCGCCGCCTGTTCGGGCGTCAGGTCGGTCAGCCGGTGCCAGGCACCGCGAATCTTGAAGGCGCCAACCGGTTGCAGGTTTTCGGCTTTGCACCAGATAGTCCGACCGTCGATCTCCATCGGCAACAGCGGCGTTTGCGGCAGCAACGCAGCGACTTTCGCGGCGGCGCGTTCAACCCCGGCAAGGGTGGGTGCACGGTCGGGACGGAGAAGGGCATCGGGGCTTTGCTGTGTCATGGCTTCGTCCTATAGGGCCGGGCATACAAGACAAGCCGCATAGGCAGGCGCAGGAGATTTTTCGATGAGCAAGGTTCTGGTGATCGGCGCAGGCGGCGTCGGTTCGGTCGCGGTGCACAAGATGGCGATGAACCCCGACATCTTTCCCGACATCACGCTGGCCAGCCGCCGCAAGTTCAAATGCGATGCGATCGCCGAATCGGTGAAGGCGCGCACCGGCGTCACGATCAAGACCGCCGAGGTCGATGCCGACCATATCGACGCGACCGCGGCGCTGATCCGCGAAATCGGCGCGACGCATGTCGTCAACCTTGCGCTGC
>JAHCKJ010000328.1 GCA_026125835.1 Sphingopyxis sp. | reverse complement strand
CTTCCGCGGCGGGGGCGGCTGCAGTGTCGCCTGCCGCCGGGGCCGCTTCGCCTTCGGCCGGAGCCTCGCCCTCGGTCGCCGGAGCAGCTTCGGGTGCGGGCAGCGGCAGGTTCGACCCTTGACTGTTCATATACACCAGCAGGTTGGCGCGATCCTCGGCGCTGCTGAGGCCGGCGAACGACATTTTGGTACCGGGCGCATATTTGCGCGGGCTGGCGAGCCAGGCATCCATCGCCTCGAAGGTCCAGTTGCCGGGAACCGACTTCAGCGCTTCCGAATAGGCAAAGCCGGGGACATG
The DNA here is from genome assembly GCA_026125835.1 of Sphingopyxis sp. Lineage (GTDB taxonomy): Bacteria > Pseudomonadota > Alphaproteobacteria > Sphingomonadales > Sphingomonadaceae > Sphingopyxis. The sequence goes on along the minus strand of JAHCKJ010000328.1, from coordinate 2,006 downwards.
TCCGTGCGATTTGCCAAGCGCGCCCCAAAGATTCGGGCCGATTCCGTTGGCACCGCCCGAGTTGATCGTGTGGCAGGCGGCGCATTTGGCGAACACCGCCTCGCCCTTTGCCGGATCGGCTGCGGCGAGCAGGTTGGCAATCGGCACCGTAGCGGCGGCGCCGCCGCCCGCTTCGGCGTCCTCGATTGGATAACCGGGCTTTTCCGGAGCATGGCCGGCGAACAACATGCTCGACCCGATGGTCAGGCCCAGCGCGCAAATGCCGGCGAACAATACCCAGCCAGCGATCGTGTTGTTGCGATTGTCCATGCTCTTTGAGCCCCGTTAGCTGGCGCCCGCTTGCCGGACGCATATCTGATTTGGACGCTCCCTTACTGGCGCGGCGGCGGCGGCGCAAGGGGATGAAATCGCCGTGTGCGACCGGTTGCGTCGGCCCGTGGCTGCCGCTATTCGCCGCCGCTCCAGCGCGGGAAGGCAAATATGGGCAGCTATTCGGCTTCGGCACAGCATCTGGTCGATTGCATGCGCGCGGCGGCGCTGGCCGAGCCGCGGCGGGGACTCGCCTTTCAGGGCGCGCCGGGCGCCAACAGCGACCTCGCGGCGCGTGAATATGACCCCGACGCGTTGCCGCTGCCTTGCTATGCCTTTCAGGATGCGATCGATGCGGTGCGCGACGGCCGCGTCGATCGCGCGATCATCCCGATCGAAAACAGCCTGCACGGGCGCGTCGCCGACATCCACTTCCTGCTCCCCGAATCCGGCCTGACGATCGTCGGCGAACATTTTCTGCGCATCCGCCACGGGCTGATGAGCCGCAACCTGGGGCCGGTGACGCGCGCGATGAGCCACGAGCAGGCGCTGGGCCAGTGCCGTCACTGGCTGCGCACCCACAATATCTCGCCGGTCGCGCACAGCGACACTGCGGGCGCGGCCGCCTGGGTCGCCGATAGCGACGAAGCGGGCCTTGCCGCCATCGCGCCGCCGCACGCCGCCGAACTATACGGGCTGACACTCCACGAAGCGGGGATCGAGGACGCCGACCATAATATGACGCGGTTTGTGGTGCTGGCGCGCGAACCGGTGCCGCCGCCCGCGGGCGTGCCGCTGATGACAACCTTCATCTTCGAGGTGAAGAATATCCCCGCCGCGCTGTACAAGGCGCTGGGCGGGTTTGCGACCAACGGTGTCAACATGACCAAGCTGGAAAGCTATCAGGTCGGCGGCAGCTTTGCGGCGACGAAATTCTATGCCGACATTGTCGGCGCGCCGGGCGACGAGCGCGTCGATCGCGCGCTGGAGGAGCTGGATTTCCAGACCAAGTCGCTCAGCCTTCTCGGCACCTATCCGCAGGCGCGCCCGCGGCCCTGAAGCCTTCATCCGCCGCGGCGGCGGAGCATCCGGGCGGTCGCTGACGTCTGGACAACGAACAGCGTGACGAGAATGCTGGAAACGACCAGCGCGAACAGGTCGAACGGCGAAAAATTGGTCCCGGTGATGTCGGCGCTGCCGATCACCGGCATCAGCGCGGTCATCGCCATCAGCATCAGCCGGAGCTCGGTCGGCCCGCCCGCCATGTACGACAGGCGAAACTCCCCGACGACCTTGGCGGCGATAAAGGTGTGGATCGACAGCAGGAAATAACCGATCACCGCCATCAGCGCGACGTCGAGGCGCATATAGGGGCTCATCCCGATGGCGCTGATCATCAGCAGCGTCGCCACGGCATCGACGCTGTGATCGACGAAATAGCCGTAGTTCGGCCGCTCGATCCGCCGCCAGCGCGCGAGGCTGCCATCGAGAGAATCGCCGAACCAGTTGACGACATAGCCCGCGAGGCAAAGCCCCAGCCATTCATCATCGATCCAGCTGAGCATATAGCCCGCTGCGACCATCACCGCGCCGAAAAAGCCGAGCAGCGTCAGCTTGTCGGGGGTCACCCACTGCGGCAGCCGCGGGCAGATCCAGTTGAGCAGGTGGCGTTCGCTGCGCGCGAGAACATTCTGCTG
>JAHCKJ010000327.1 GCA_026125835.1 Sphingopyxis sp. | reverse complement strand
AAAACCGCCTTCGCGAAGCCTTGGCGCGCGAGGTTGGCGGCACCAGCAATCGCCCCCGGCTGGAACTGGTCATCGATATCGTCCCGGGCTTGCTCGCCCGCATCGCGCGCGAACGGGCTGCCAGCGATGTCGGGCCTGTGCTGGCGCAGTGGGAGAGGGTTCAGCGCACGGTCCGCGATGCGATCCGCGGCTCGTATGACGGTGCGATGGTGGGGTTCGAGATCGGCAATTGCCTTGCCGAACTGGCCCCGCGCACACGGGAACAATCGCGCTGACAGCAGTAGGGGGAGAATACTTTCCCTGCCGCGCCGCAACGGCTAAGGCGCGGCCATGTCCGAAAACAAAGCGCCCTTCTACATCACCACCGCGATCAGCTATCCCAATGGCCGCCCGCATATCGGCCATGCGTATGAGGCAATCGCCACCGACGTTATGGCGCGGTTCCAGCGTGCGCGCGGCCGCGAAGTGCGGATGGTCACGGGTACCGACGAGCACGGGCTGAAGATGTTCCAGACCGCCCGCGACCAAGGCCGGGCCACGATCGATCTTGCCGATGAAATGTCGGGATATTTCCGTGAGATGTATGCCAGGCTGAATATCAGCTATGACAATTTCATGCGAACATCGGACGCCGCGCATCACGCCGCGTCGCAGGCGATCTGGCGCGCGATGGAAGCCAATGGCGACCTGTATCTCGACCGGTACGAAGGCTGGTATTCGGTGCGCGACGAAGCCTTTTACGACGAGAGCGAGCTGGCGGAAGGGGAAGGGGGCACACGGCTTTCGCCCCAGGGCACCCCGGTCGAATGGACCGTCGAGGAAAGCTGGTTCTTTCGCCTGTCCGCCTATCAGGACCGGCTGCTCGCCCTTTACCGCGATCAACCCGATTTCATCCGCCCCGAAAGCCGCCGCAACGAGGTGTTGCGGTTCGTCGAAGGCGGTCTCAAGGATCTCAGCGTTTCGCGCACCAGTTTCGACTGGGGGGTGCCGGTGCCGGGATCGCCGGGGCATGTGATGTATGTGTGGGTCGACGCGCTCACCACCTATCTTTCGGGGCTCGGCTATCCCGATCTCGATGGCGGCTTCGGTACATTCTGGCCGGCCAACATCCACATGATCGGCAAGGATATCGTGCGCTTTCACACGGTGTACTGGCCGGCCTTTTTGATGAGCGCCGGTTTGCCGCTGCCCAAACAAGTGTTCGGGCACGGCTTCCTGCTCAACCGCGGCGAAAAAATGTCGAAGTCGCTGGGCAATGTCGTCGACCCGATGGCGCTGGCCGAACAGTTCGGGGTCGATCCGCTACGCTATTATCTGCTGCGCGAGGTCAGCTTCGGACAAGACGGCACCTATTCCGCCGAAGCGATCGTCCGGACCGCCAATGCCGACCTTGCCAATAGTTTCGGCAATCTGGCGCAGCGCAGCTTGTCGATGATTTTCAAGAATCTGGACGGCGCTCTGTCGAGCGATTACGCGTCGCATGAGGATGATCGCGCGTTGATGGCGATCGTCAATGACGCCTGCCGCACCCTGCTGCCGCGCGAGTTTGAACAGCTCGCGTTCTCGGTCGGCATCGAAGAATGGCTGCGCGCCGTCTTCGCCTGCAATCAATATGTCGATACGCAGGCACCCTGGGCACTGCGCAAGAGCGACCCCGAACGGATGCGCGCGGTGCTGATGACGCTGTTCCAGGCGGTGCGCGCGCTGGCGATCGCCATCCGTCCGGTGGTCCCCGCCGCCGCGGACAAGCTGCTCGACCAGATGGGGATTGCCCCGAACGCGCGCGATTTTGACGCGTTGAACGACGCAGGCTGGTTTGCCGCGCTCGCCGTGAGCGGCTTCACCGTCAGCCAGCCGGTCCCGCTGTTTCCGCGTCTCGAACTGCCCGAGGGAGCGGGGGAGGCGTAATGCTCGTCGATTCGCACTGCCACCTCAATTACAAGGGGTTAGCCGAACAGCAGGATGAGGTGCTGGAACGTGCGCGGGCGCGCGGCGTGACCGCGATGCTCAACATCGCCACGCGCGAAAGCGAATGGGACGATGTGCTCGCGGCCGCGGAGGCCAATTCGGACGTGTGGGCCAGCGTCGGGATCCATCCGCACGACGCCGATCATCATCCCGACGTCGATACCGCCAAGTTGACCGAACGCGCGGCGCACCCGCGGGTGATCGGCATCGGTGAAACGGGGCTCGACTATTATTACGACAAGAGCGACCGCGGGCGGCAGCAGGACAGTTTTCGCCGGCATATCCATGCGTCGCAGGCCACCGGGCTGCCGGTCATCGTCCACACCCGCGATGCCGAGGCCGATACGCTGGCGCTGCTCGGCGAGGAAATGGGCAG
>JAHCKJ010000326.1 GCA_026125835.1 Sphingopyxis sp. | reverse complement strand
CGCACGGCGGACAGCCGACGCCAACCGACAGCAGCCGGTAACCGCGTTTGTTGACGCCCGTTTGGCGCCTTGGCGCTAGGCGGGACAGCGCCGCAATGTCACCCAATTGCCATATTGTAATTGGGTGTCCGCGGGCTAGGATAAGGAAGGCAGCGCCGTTTGGGCGCGTGCCAGAGGAAGATTTATGACGAAATTGAGCGGCTCGGACAGCAAGAGCACTCTTTACTGCTCCTTCTGCGGCAAGTCGCAGCACGAAGTCCGCAAGCTGATTGCCGGACCGACCGTGTTCATCTGCGACGAATGCGTCGAGCTGTGCAACGACATCATCCGCGAGGAAATCAAGGGCGGGATTGCGGCGCGCAAGGATGGCGCGGTGCCGACGCCGCTCGAAATCTGCCAGCATCTCGACAATTATGTCATCGGCCAGAACACCGCCAAGCGTGTGCTGTCGGTCGCGGTGCATAACCATTACAAGCGGCTCGCCAACTCGGGCCGCGGCGACGATGTCGAACTGGCGAAATCGAACATCCTGCTCGTCGGTCCGACCGGCAGCGGCAAGACTCTGCTGGCGCAGACGCTCGCGCGCTTCCTCGACGTGCCCTTCACCATGGCCGATGCGACGACGCTGACCGAGGCCGGCTATGTCGGCGAGGATGTCGAGAACATCATCCTCAAGCTGCTCCAGTCGTCCGACTATAATGTCGAAAAGGCGCAGCGCGGCATCGTCTATATCGATGAGATCGATAAAATCTCGCGCAAGGCCGAAAACCCGTCGATCACCCGCGACGTGTCGGGCGAAGGCGTGCAGCAGGCGCTGCTCAAGCTGATGGAAGGCACCACCGCGTCGGTGCCGCCGCAGGGCGGGCGCAAGCATCCGCAGCAGGAATTCCTGCAGGTCGACACGACGAATATCCTGTTCATCGCGGGCGGCGCGTTTTCGGGCCTGGAAAAGATCATCGGCGACCGCCTGCAAGGCAAGTCGATCGGGTTTGGCGCGCATGTCGCCGGGCCGGACGAGCGCCGCATGGGCGAGGTGCTGAAGAATATCGAGCCCGAGGATCTGCTGAAGTTTGGTCTGATCCCCGAGTTCGTCGGCCGCCTGCCGGTCATCGCGACGCTCGAAGATCTCGACATCGATGCGCTGGTCAAGATTTTGGGCGAGCCCAAGAACGCGCTGGTGAAGCAGTATCGCAAGCTGTTCGATCTGGAAGAGGTCGTGCTGACCTTTACCGACGATGCGCTGGTCGCGGTCGCCAAAAAGGCGATCGAACGCAAGACCGGTGCCCGCGGGCTGCGCTCGATCGTCGAGGCGATATTGCTCGACACGATGTTCGACCTGCCCGACCTGACCGATGTGGTCGAGATCGTCGTCGACAAGGATGTCGTCGAGGGCCGCAAGGATCCGGTGCGCGTCTATGCCGACAAGGCGAAAGAAGTGGCGGGCGACGCCGCCTGACCCCGAGTCGCGCGCGGCGCGCGCGACTCTTTAATGTTGCATTGCAGCAACAGTTGCTGGGAAAAACGCAATTCAGCCTGTGGGTAATTCTCAGGCTGCCACGCAAATTCGCGGTTTTTTGAACTTGGGCAGACGCTTCGACGCCTCGCCGCTTGCACTGTCACAATTGCTGTCACAATCGTGCCACATGCGGGCTTCAGGGGCGCTCGCAGGTTTCGCGCGCCCTTTTTCGCGCGCCTGCCAAACGACACCACCATAGGGGACATCCTGACATGAAATTCCGTCACACGCTTGCCGCCAGCGTCGCGCTGATCCCGGTCGCGCTGCTTTCCACGCCGGCCTTTGCCCAGTCGACCGGCTCGGTCGATTTCGAGGACGAAATCGTCGTCACCGGCGCGCGCGCGACCGATGTCGCCGGCATCCAGTCGCCCGACACGTCGAAAGCGAAGTCGGTCCTCGGCCAGGAAGTCATCGCACGCCAGAATCCGGGCCAGACGATCCTCGACACGATCAATCTGGTTCCCGGCGTGACCTTCACGAACAACGACGCCTATGGCTCGTCGGGCGGCCAGCTGTCGATCCGCGGCTTTTCGGCGGACCGTATCAGCCTGACCTTTGACGGCGTGCCGCTGAACGATTCGGGTAACTATGCGATCTATTCGAACCAGCAGCTCGACCCCGAGCTGATCGAACAGGTCAACGTCAACCTGGGTTCGACCGACGTCGACAGCCCGACCGCCGCCGCAACGGGTTCGACCGTCAACTATCGCACCATGGTTCCGACCGAAGAATTCGGCGTCAAACTGTCCGGTTCGGCCGGCGAATATAAATTCTTCCGTATCTTCGGCCTGGTGAACACCGGCGAGTTCACCCCGTGGGGAACCCGGGCGTTCTTCTCGGCTTCGACC
>JAHCKJ010000325.1 GCA_026125835.1 Sphingopyxis sp. | reverse complement strand
TCGAACCCTTCGCGCAGCAACAGATATTGCTCGCGCTCGTCATACGTCACCTGCGGACGCGTCGTCGTGAAGCGGTTGCCATAAAGATTGTAGATATCCTGGCGGTTGAAGCCGTCGGCGGTGACTTTCTGGTACACGATGCGCGGGGTGATCGAAAAATCGTCGCTCGGCTCGAACGTCAGCGCGAGGCGGCCGCCATAGCGTTCGCCGCTGTTGACGTCATTGCCGCCCGCCGGACCGACCGCGTTGATGAAGCCGCCGTAGCGGGTGTAATAGCCGACCGCGCGGATCGCCGCGGTATCGCCCATCGGGATATTGACCGCCCCCTTCAGATGGCCGCCGATATCGTCGCCGTCGACGAGGTTGAGGTTCGCCTCGACGCTGCCCTCCATCACCCCGATCTTGGGCTGGTTGGTGATGTAGCGGATGGTGCCGCCGACCGAACCCGAACCGAACAGCGTACCCTGCGGCCCGCGCAATGTTTCGACGCGGTTGAGGTCGTAAAGGTCGATGTCGGGGGTGAACAGCGACAGCGAAATGACGCTTTCGTCGAGATAGACCCCGACCTGTTCCTTGACACCGGGCTGGTCGCGCACGACCTGACCGGCGGACACGCCGCGCACCGACACCTGGCTCTGGCCGGGGCCGAGGTTCTGGACCGACAGGCCGGCGACGTTGCGCGACAAATCCTCGAGCGTCACGGCGCCCGATTTCTGGATGTCCTCCGCAGTCTGCGCGTTGATCGAGAACGGGATGTCCTGAAGATTGGCGTTGCGCTTGGTCGCGGTGACGATGATGATATTGCTGTCGCTGTCGGCCGCTCCGGCTTCCTGGGCGAATGCGGGCGTGGCAGCGGGCACCAGCGCGAGCGTCGAAAGCCCGGCCAGCAGCATAGTGCGAGCATGCATGATGATATCCTCTCTGTAACGCGCGCGGCTATGTTGCCGCGTCGCGTCGCAAGTGGTGCGCCTCTTGTCACAAATTCGCAATGGTCCGCGAATCGGGTGCAGGAAATTGCCGGCGGCTGTTGCGCCGCCGCCACAGTAGCAGAATGCAAGCTTTTGGGGGGCGTTGCCCTGAAAAAATGGGTGCAACGCTCTGACCACAATCAAAAAATGGCCGGGGTAAAACCCCGGCCAGTGGTTCGCAGGAGGAACCTGGTGAGGATCCCGCCGCCGTCTTTTGAAAGGAGAGAGACGTGCGGCGACGGGTATCCTGTCTCGTGGATCAGTAGTTGTAGGCGCGCTCGCCATGCTCGCCGAGGTCGAGGCCTTCGCGTTCGACCTCTGCCGTGACGCGGCCGCCGGTGACGGCCTTGGCGATGTAGAAGGCGATGGCCGAACCGACCGCGGACCAGAGGACGGCGACGCCGACCGACTTGATCTGGATCCACAGCTGGCTGCCGAGAACATAATCGTCGCCGGCCGGACCGCCGAGCGCGGGCAGCATCGTGACCGCGGTCAGCACAGAACCGATCAGGCCGCCGACGCCGTGGATGCCGAACACGTCGAGCGAGTCGTCAAAGCCGAGCTTCGCCTTCAGCTTCATCACGACGATGCAGCAGACGAGACCCGCGACGGCGCCGAGCAGGATCGCGCCGAACGGACCCGCATTGCCCGCTGCCGGGGTGACCGCAACCAGACCGGCGATCGCCCCCGAACAGGCGCCGAGCAGCGAGCCCTTGTGGCCGAGAGCGCGTTCGGTGAGCATCCAGAACAGGACGCCGGCAGCGGTGGCGGTGAAGGTGTTGATCAGCGCCAAACCCGCCGAACCATTGGCTTCGAGCGCCGACCCGGCGTTGAAGCCGAACCAGCCCACCCACAGCAGACCGGTACCGATCAGCGTCATGGTCAGCGAGTGCGGCGCCATGACGTCCTTTTGATAACCGGTGCGCTTGCCGATGATCAGACAGCCGACCAGCGCCGCGACACCCGCGTTGATGTGGACGACGGTGCCGCCGGCAAAGTCGAGCGCGCCCCAGCCAAAGATCAGCCCGGTGGCTTCGTCGGTGCCGCCCAGATACCAGACCATGTGCGCGATCGGGTAATAGACGATGGTCAGCCAGACGATGGCAAAGACCATTACCGCCGAGAATTTCATGCGCTCGACAAGCCCGCCGAGCACCAGCGCGACGGTGATCGCCGAGAACGTCATCTGGAAGGCGATGAAGACGAATTCGGGAATAACGACGCCGTCGGTAAAGGTTGCGACGGTGGAATCGGCGGTCACCCCGGCGAGGAACATCTTGCCCGACGAGATGAACTGGTTGGCGTCGCCGCCAAAGGCGAGGCTGTAGCCGAACATCACCCACATGATCATCGCCAGGCTGGCGACTGCGATGATCTGGGTCAGCACCGACAGCATAT
>JAHCKJ010000324.1 GCA_026125835.1 Sphingopyxis sp. | reverse complement strand
TCTCTCCCTCAAGGGGAGAGAGGAAATACCTCTAAACCGCGCTCAACTTCTCAATCTCCGGCGCCCCCGCCAGGCACGGCCCAAGCTTTGCGCCAAGGCTGCGGAAATGCTCGGACGCGCGGTGCGCCTCGACCGCGGCGCCGTCATCATAACATTCCAGAACCTTGTAAACGCCCGCCTCTTCAGTGCGGAACAGCCTGTAATAGCTGTTTCCCGGCTCGTTCGCCGCAACTGCGGGCGCGAGTTCGGCGAAGATGCCTTCGAATTCGGTTTCCTTGCCGGGCTGGACGCGCAAGGTCGCGATGATGCCGATGCCGCTCATGTTATACTCCTTTGGTTCAGGCTTTCAGATCGGGGTCGACGTCCCAGCCGTCCTCGACCTGCACGCCAAAGCTGTTCAAGATCATCGAAACCTGCGTGTATTGACCGACGGTCATCACCAGATCCATGCGCCCCTTGTCGCCGAGCGGCGCGAGCGCCGTCCAGGTCGCATCGGTGACGAAATGGTCGCTGGTCAGCTCGTCGGTTGCGCGCAGCATCGCTTGGTCGATCGCGCTCCAGCCGTCTGCGTCCGGCCCGGCCTTGATCCGCGCAATCTCATCTTCGCTGAGGCCGCAATCAAGACCGATGCGCTTGTGCTGGGTCCATTCATATCCCGAGCGGCAATTATAGCCGGTGCGCAGGATCACCAGTTCGCGGTCGCGTGGGCTGAGCGCGTTGCGCTTCGACAGGATATAATTGCCCCACCCAAGGAAAGCGGTCAGCGCCTTGGGCGCGTGGGCGAGGGTACGGAAGATATTGAGAATCTTGCCGCCCCCGACCTTGCCCCCATCGGAGGCAAGGAAGGGTTCGAGCGCGGCGCGCTGGTCGGCATCGAGCCGGTCCAGATCGACCGGCTCGATGCGCGGAGCGTTCAGGCGCAAATCAGAAGACCTCGAACAGGCCCGCTGCGCCTTGACCGCCGCCGATGCACATGGTGACGACGGCATATTTGACGCCGCGGCGCTTGCCTTCGATCAGCGCGTGGCCGACGCAGCGCGCGCCGGTCATGCCGAAGGGGTGGCCGATCGAGATCGAGCCGCCGTTGACATTGAGGAGCTCGTTGGGGATGCCGAGCTTGTCGCGGCAATAGAGCACCTGCACCGCGAACGCTTCGTTGAGTTCCCACAGGCCGATGTCGTCCATCTTGAGCTCGAAGCGTTCGAGCAGCTTGGGGATCGCGAAGACGGGGCCGATGCCCATCTCGTCAGGCTCGGTGCCCGCGACCGCCATGCCGACATAACGGCCGAGCGGCTGGAGTCCGCGCTTTTCGGCGACCTTGGCTTCCATCACGACGCACGCCGAGGAGCCATCGGCGAGCTGGCTCGCGTTGCCCGCGGTGATCGTGTGGCCTTCGCCCATCACCGGCTTCAGGCTGGCGAGGCCTTCGAGCGTCGTGTCGGCGCGATTGCACTCGTCCTTGTCGGCGACGACCTCCTTGAAGCTGACTTCCTTGGTTTCCTTGTCCATCACCGCCATCGTCGCCTTGCACGCAACGATTTCGTCGTCATATTTGCCCGCAGCCTGCGCGGCGGCGGTGCGCTGCTGCGACTGGAGCGAGTATTCGTCCTGATAATCGCGGCTGATGTTGTAACGCTTGGCGACGACCTCGGCGGTGCCGATCATCGGCATATAGGTGTCCTTGTGCATCGCGATCAGCTCGGCGTCGGTTTCGATGAACGCCTTGCCGCTGCCGCTGACCTTCGAGATGCTTTCGATGCCGCCGGCGACGCAGATGTCCTGGCGGTCGACGATGATCTGCTTCGCGGCGGTCGCGATCGTCATCAGGCCCGACGAGCATTGACGGTCGATCGACATGCCGGGGACGGTGACGGGCAGGCCCGAACGCAGCGCGATCAGGCGCGCGACGTTCATCGTCTGCGATCCCTGCTGCATCGCGGCGCCGAACACGACATCGTCGATCTCGCCGCCTTCCAGGCCCGCGCGCTCGACCGCGGCCTTGACCGAATAGGAACCGAGCGTCGGGGCCAACGTGTTGTTGAACGAACCGCGACCCGCCTTGGTCAGCGGGGTGCGGGCGGTGGAAACGATGACGGCGTCACGCATGATGAAATTCCTTTTCGATGACTTTGGCTGAATCTTTGCCGGGGAGGGCTAAGCTCAAACGAAAAACTGGCTGATCCATTCGGCGATCAGGGCGGGCTTTTCCTCGCCCTCGATCTCGACGGTCACTTCATTGGTCTGCTGCCACTGGCCGGGGCGCTTTTCCTCCAGCTCGAGCAGCTTGACGTGGCTGCGCACCCGCTTGCCCGAGCGGACGGGAGACAGGAAACGGACCTTGTTGCAGCCGTAATTGACGCCCATCTTGACCCC
>JAHCKJ010000323.1 GCA_026125835.1 Sphingopyxis sp. | reverse complement strand
CGCCGGTTGCGGCAAGGGCGATACGCCTCCTGCGTCGCCCGACGCGGACAGCCCGGCAGCCGCCGATCCGGCGCCCATGGTTGAACCGACGGCCGCGATGGGCGAGCAGATCTTCAAACGCTGCGTTGCCTGCCACACGGTCGACAAGGGTGGCCGCAACGGCATCGGTCCGAACCTGCACGGTATCGTCGGCGCGCCGGTCGCGGCGAAGCCCGGCTTTTCCTATTCGGGCGCGATGAAGGCAAAGGGCGGCGTCTGGGACGAAGCCACGCTCGACGCCTATCTCGAAGCGCCGATGAAGGCGCTTCCCGGCACCCGCATGGCCTTTGCCGGCGTGATCGACCCCGCCGACCGCAAGGCGTTGATCCTGTATCTGACAGAACAAAAATAGCACCGTCGCCCCCGCGAAGGCGGGGGCCGCAAGAAGCCTTGCGCTATACTGGCAGCGGCCCCCGCCTGCGCGGGGGCGGCGACCCTTTATCCCTGGTCGTCGATATTCGCGTAGAAATCCTGGACGATCTGCCACGCTTCCTCGGCGGTTTCGACAAAACGGAACAGATCCAGGTCGCGAGCGCTGATGACGCCTTCCTCGACCAGCGCCTCGAAATTGACCACCCGCTGCCAGAACTCCTGCCCGAACAGCACGATCGGGATCGGTTTGATCTTGCCGGTCTGGATCAGCGTGAGCAGCTCGAACATCTCGTCGAAGGTGCCAAAGCCGCCCGGAAAGACGCAAACGGCGCGCGCGCGCAGCAGGAAGTGCATCTTGCGGAGCGCGAAATAGTGGAACTGGAAACTCAGGTCCGGCGTCACGAAACGGTTCGGCGCCTGTTCGTGCGGCAGCACGATGTTAAGGCCCACCGATTCCTTGCCGACATCGGCGGCCCCGCGATTCGCGGCTTCCATGATCGACGGCCCGCCGCCCGAACAGACGACGAAATGGCGACAGCCGTTTTCGTCGGGCGGCACCTGGCTGGCGAGCCGCGCCAGCTTGCGCGCCTCGTCATAATAACGGGCCTTCGCTTTCAACCGGCGGGCGATGTTGCGCTGGACATCGTCGGTCGCCGCCGCCTCGATCGCGTCGGCCTGGTCGGGTTCGGGAATCCGCGCCGAGCCATAGATGACCAGCATCGATTCGATCTTCGCCTCGTCGAGCAGCAGTTCGGGTTTCAGCAGTTCCAGCTGGAACCGCACCGGACGCAGATCCTCGCGCAGCAGGAAATCATTGTCCTGAAACGCCAGCTTGTACGCGGCGCTCGCGGTCTGGGGCGTGGTGGTCGCCTGCTTGGCGAATTGCGCGTCGTCCTTGGCTTTGTGGAAACGCGAACGATGGGGCTGTTTGTCGGTTGTCATTCCCCCGCAGCTAGCCGTTGCCGCCGCGCTTGCCAAGTCAGCGGCAAAAACCGTTACCGCTCATGTCGAAATGGAAATGGTCGTGATGCGCCGCGTTATATTCGGGGCCGAGCACGGTCCCGAAGCGGCGGCAGGCCGATTTCTGCAGCCCGCGCAGAAATTCCTGCGCGTCCTTGCTGCCGCCCCAACCGTCTTTCAGCGTGATCCGGCGCCCGTCGGCGAGCACAAACCCCGACACATCGACTGCGTTGGAATAAGCGTGCTGCGACAGGCGGCCCGACCGGCCGCCATAGATGTTGCGGCAGCTATAGGTGCCAAAGGTCTCGATCTTCACGACGTCCTGACCGAAATACTTCCGCGCCGCCGGCTTCACCGCATATTGCGCCCAGCCCGCGAAGCTGCGCGCAAGCGGACAGGTCATCGCGCCGAGATTGGTGGTCGGGGTGCCAATGTCGAGCAGCTTGACCGAATCGATCGAACTGCACCCGCCACCATGATCCTGATTGGGCAGCGGCGTAAAACGGACGCCCGCCTGTTGCAGATCGATCGCGCATTGTTTTGCCTCGGGGCTGGTGAAGGATGGCAGCGGGGCGGCTTGCGCACGTTGCGGCGCGCTGGCTACCGGCCGCTGCGGGTCGCTACGCTTCATCACCTCGGGACTGCCGAAACAGGCGGACAGCGCAAACGCCGCCGCCGCTGCGACAAGCGTCCGGGGCTTCAGAAAGGTCGGGATCGGCATGACCGTCAAAATATCGACAAGATGGTTAACAGCCCGTTTAACTTTGGCTCAACTCGTCGGAAATTTCACAGGAGCGACGCATTTTGTTTGACAGTTGCGCCGCCCACCCTAAACGCGGCGCCGGGCCACGCGGTCCCAACGCCGCGCGCGCTCTCTGCAAGGAGAGACTATGATGAGTGAAGTGCCGACGCCACAGGTGCGCCCTGCGCGCCCCTATTTTTCCTCCGGACCCTGCGCCAAGCCGCCGGTCTGGTCCCCCGAAAAACTGCACACCGAATCGCTGGGCCGTTCGC
>JAHCKJ010000322.1 GCA_026125835.1 Sphingopyxis sp. | reverse complement strand
GCCGATCGCGACGGCGCAGGCCCGCTTTTCGGGAACCTTCGCGCCGCACCGGCATTAAAATATCGAAACTGGAAAGAAGGATGTCATGAGCAAACAAGCTGAAAAACCGACGCAACAGCAATTGTCGCAAGAGGCGCTGGCACGCAAGCAGGCGGCCGAAACGACGCCCGACTATCTGCGCCATCAGGAAGACACCGCTGGCGAAGGTTCGATCGCGCAGCCCAACCCCGATGCGCCGGTCGATGGCGCCTTTGAGCAAGAGGGGCATCGCCCCGTCCTCGAACGCAGCCGGAAGGTGCGCTGATGCAAATCCTGGTCAACACCGACAATCGCACCCCCGGCCCCGCCGGGCGGACCGCCGCGCTGGAACAACGCATCGGCGAGCGGCTGAACCGCTTTTCCTCGCGCCTCAGCCGGGTCGAGGCGCATATCCGTGACGTCGATGGCGACACCAATGGCGCGCGCGGCATGGAAGCGCGGCTGGAGGCGCGGCCCAACGGCGGCGACCCGCTGTCGGCCAAGGCCGATGGCGTCGATGCCGAACAGGCGCTGAACAATGCCTTGGCCGCGATGATCTCGCGGCTCGACAGCCATTTCGGCAAAGCGGACCGCGTCCGGCCATAAATGATAGGGTGGCGGCGGTTCATCCGGCGTCGCCCCATTGCCGCCGCGCCGCCGCCAGCGAGGCATATTTCGGGCTGTCGACGGCGCATTTGTCGATCGCCGATCGCCGCAGCCGCGCGAGCAGCCCCGGCGCCGCGAGGCTGGTTTCCCCCGACATCAGCGACGCCGACAGCGCCGCATCTTCGGCGCGAACGCCCGCGCCCAGATCACGCATCACGATGCCCAGCGCGTTCATCGCCACCACCGCCTCGAATTTGGCGTGTCCCGTCGCGCCCGGTTTGATCGCAGCCGCGATCCAGTCGCGGACCGCCTGTACTATCTCGCCATTGGTCGGTTCGCCCGTCGGGGGAGCGGCGGGCGGCGGGGCCGGAGGCAACACCCGCCCGCGCTCGGCGTCGGGCGCTTCGCCTTCCAGCAGCAACAGCAGGTCAATCTCCTGCTCGGCGGTGCGCCGCCCGACGACGACGCGCTCGACCGTCGTGTCGGCCCCGCTGCGCCATGCCTGCCCCATCTGGAGGCAGCCGAGCGCCCACCACAGCGTCCGGTACACCAGCCAGAAACGGAACCGGACAGGATCGACGCGGGTGCCGCCCGCCGCTTCATAAGCGGCGAAATAATCCTCCTGGCTACCAAGCCCGAACGCCGGACGCTCGATGCGGCCGAACCGCCACACCGCCATGCACCCGAATGCCAGATCTTCGTGACTGTCCCCCAGATGCGCCAGTTCCCAGTCGAGGACCGCCGCCAGCCCGTCCGCGCCGACCATGACATTGCCCATCCGGTAATCGCCATGCACCAGCACCGGTTCGGCGGGCGGCGGCAGATGCTCCTCGCACCATTTGATCGCCAGCGCGATCACCGGACGGTCGCCGCCATAGGTCAGGAAACGCGCCTTCAGCTCGGCCAGCGCCGCCGCGCTGTCCATCAGCGGGATCGCGGCGGGGATGGCCGACACCGGGATGGCATGGATGCGCGCGAGCTCGCGTCCCAGATCGACCAGCAAGGAAGGCGGTGGATCGGCCACTATCTTCGCGGGATTCACCTCCGCCATGATCCGGCGCATGACATAGCCCGTCCCCATGCCGTCGCCGTCGGCCAGCACCCCGACAACCTCCGGCGCCCGCACTCCGGCGCCATGCGCCGCGATGACCAGCGCGGCCTCGTCGGCATGGCCATAGGGGCGCCCCGCCATATAGTCCGCCGATGGCGCGCGGCGCAGCACATAGCCGCTGCCCGCCCAATCGAACGCCCAGCTTTCCATATTCGCCCCGCCCGACAGGCGGACCAGGCCGCACAGCGTACCAGGCCCGACGGCTTTGGCCATGAAGGCGGAGAGCGGAGCGGCAAGGTCGGTCACATCGTTACCGATGCGGACGAAACTCGCTTATGGCAAGTGCCCGACGCTCACGGCTGGCGCCCGATCATGAAACGGACCCCGTTCTGGTAAAAGGACGCGACGGGATCGCCTTTCTTGTCGCGGGCCGGATGGAACCGCGCGCGCCGCATCATCGCCTTGCACACCGCGTCGTTGAATCCATCCGGATTGGTCGATTGCTGGATGCGGCAATCGGTCACGTTGCCGGTGGGGTCGATCAACAACCGAAACTCGACCAGCCCGGGTTGAAACGTGCGGACCATGCCTGGCGGATAATCGGCGTTCGTGACCCATGTCGCCGGTGACGACAGCGGCACTGGCCACACGGCGTGCCGGTAGCGTTCCACGTCAACGCCCCAGCTGGTCACCAGATTGTCGGTGCAATTGCG
>JAHCKJ010000321.1 GCA_026125835.1 Sphingopyxis sp. | reverse complement strand
CTGATCGAGCTCGGCCGCGAACTGGAACCGATGCCCGATGCGCTCAAGACCGATGCGACGCTCGTGCGCGGGTGCAGCGCCAGCGTCTGGGTCTATCCGGTGCCGCAGTCCGATGGCCGCCTGCACTTCCTCGCCGACAGCAATGCCGCGATCACCAAGGGCATCGTCGCGCTGGTGCTCGCCGCGGTGCAGGACAAGCCCGCCGCCGAGGTCGCCGCGATGGACATCGCCGCCGCGCTCGCCCCGTTCGATCTCACCCGCCAGCTATCGTCGAACCGCACCCAGGGCGTCCCCAACATGATCGCACTGGTCCGGGACACTGCCCGCCGCATCGCCGCGGGCTGACCCTCGCGGCGGCATCCTCAACCGCATCATATTTCAAACCGCCAAGAAAAAGGGCGCGGGAGTTGCCTCCCGCGCCCCGTTTTCGTGCCTGTCGGCGTCGCTTAGAAAGCGACCGTCAGCGTGCCGCTGATCGTGCGCGGGGCGCCGATCTGGGCGTTCGGCGCCGACGAACCCTGCGACAGCGACGAGGTAAAGTTGCCGACATAAAGAGTATCGAACAGGTTGTAGACGTTGACCTGGAAGAAGGTCTTGTCGTTCAGCCCCAGGAACTCGAGGTTCAGACGGGCGTCCAGATTGACCAGCCAATAGGCGTTCGTCTTGGCGGGGTAGACGATCGTCCCCGTGCAGGTCGTCGGAGCAACCGTCGTCGGCTGAACCGAACAGATCGGCAGGTTGGTGTCATAGATGTTGCGGCCACCGGTGCGCTTCGCCGTCAGGCCAAGTTCGAACGGGCCGAACATGCCGCGCGCCGAACCACCATAGGTGTAGGCAGGCGCGCCGCCTTCACGCTTGCCGCCGGTGGGCGCAAAGATCGGCTGACCCGCCGTGGTGCAGGCCGGAATCGCCGGATTGGCGGCCTGCGCCGCGGTGCAGGCGCCGACCTGGACATCGTCCTTGATGTCCGATTTCATGTACGAACCAAAGGCATAGAGCGCAAGTTCGGGGACCGGCTGGTAGGCGATGCTGCCATCGATGCCATATTTATCGACGCGGCCGAGGTTACGGTACAGGTTGCGCTGCGTTTCTTCGTCGAACGCCGACGCAAGGCGGTTGTCATATTTGGTGAACCAGCCCGAAACCTGCGCCTGGATCTTGCTGGTGCGATAGCGCACGCCCAGGTCGAAGTTATCGGTCGTTTCGGGATCGGGGCGCGCCGACGGGGTGTTGGCGGGGAAGAAGAACGCATTGTACAGCGCGTCGGTGCCCGGAACCTGCAGACCCTTCGAATAGTTGGCAAACACCGACATCTGCTCGTTCGGCTTGAACAGCAGGCCGATATTCGGAAGGATGTCGTCATATTTCAGAACGCGCTGCTGCGGCCCCTGAATGGTCGGGTTCAGCGTCGCGTAAGTTGCGTTGCGGGCGTTGCCCTGACCAAAACATTCCACAAAACCGGTATCGCTCGACGTGAAGCAATAATTGTTCAGGTCGCGCTTGAAGAAAGGTGCGCGAATACCAATGGTCGTGATGAGGCGACCGTCGGCCCATTCACCGCGATACTCGCCCGACACCTGCGTCAGGATGGCGTAAGACAGGCGGTCGCGCTTCTGCAGCACGGCACCCGTGCTGTCTACCAGCGGATCATTGACCGGGAACACATCGAAAGGTTCGCCATTGAACTGGAGCAGGCCGACTTCGCCGGTCTGACGGTGACGCGCACGGTCATAGGTGAAGCCAACGCGCAGCGTATGGGCGTCGTTGATGTTCCAACGCAGGTTGGCGATCACGCCGTAACGGTGTGTCTGGGTCTGGCTGGGAGCCAGCATCGCGACTTCGTCCAGAATGTCGCCGTCGCCGTTCAGGTCACGGCCGAAATAGGGACGGCCGCCAATATAGCCGGTCTGACAGTTGACGCCAGCGCCTGAGGTCACCGTGGTGCAGTTGGCCGCGCCGCCCGTCGGGTCGATATCAAAGCGGCGTTCGCGAGCGAACACGGTGCCGCCGCCGTTGGCCTTCACATATTGATAGCTCGGATCGACCGTCAGGACGACGCCTTCTGCCAGCGTGAACTTCGATGCGCCGCGAATGTTCCCGGTGTTCGACGGGTTGTAGCGACGGTCGAATTCGGTGCCGCAGCTCGATCCGGCATCGGCCAGACCGGGACGCGCCGCGACTGCGGTGGTGCAAGGGAAGTTGATATTATATTCGCGCTCGTCATTGTTCAGCGGGAAGCGGTTGCCCGATCCAGAGCCGACGACGCGGTTGGCGTCGAGACGCAGCGGCACTGAACCGAAGAAGTTGTTGCGGTTTTCGTTATAATGGCCCGAAACCGACACGAAGTCGCCATTGTCGCCGAGCGGCTGCCAGATCCGGCCGTTGAACTGCTTCTTGCG
>JAHCKJ010000320.1 GCA_026125835.1 Sphingopyxis sp. | reverse complement strand
GCCCGCGCCCCGGCGCGGGCTTTTTGTTCGGGTAAACTCCGGCGCTATTCGGAAGCGCCCGATCACCCGCCTTCGGCAGCCGGATCGAACATGGCTGCCGCCCCATTCGTCCAGCGCGGCAAGTGTGCCCGCCAACGCATATTGTCGGCGACGGGCAGTGGCTTGACTACCGCAAGTCGTTTCACCGTTGCGCGGTTTGCCCAAGCAGAAGGGCGCCGCGATTTGCGTCGCGGCGCCCTGTATCACCGGGTCAGGAGAAGCGCGTACCGCGAGCCGCGCCCCGCCCGATCAATGCTTCTTGTCGGCCCAGATGTTGCGGTACGACAGATAGGCGAGAATGGTGAAGATCAGCAGGAACAGGAAGGTTGCCCAACCGACCTGCACACGCGTCACCAGCTTCGGTTCGGCGGTCCAGACGAGGAACGCGGTGACGTCCTTCGACATTTGGTCGACGCTGGCTTTGGTGCCGTCGGCATAGGTCACCTGATTGTCGGCGAGCGGCTTTGCCATGGCGAGGTTCAGGTTCGGGAAATAGGGGTTGTAATGGAGCCCCGTTCCCGGCTTGAGTTCGGCGGGCAGGTTCGCCGGCGGGTTCTGATAGCCCGTGAGCAGCGAGTAGATATAATCTTTGCCGCCCGCGCGCGCCTTCGTAATCAGCGACAGATCGGGCGGGATGGCGTTGTTGTTTGCCGCGCGCGCTGCCACGTCATTGGCATAGGGCGCCGGGAAATGATCCGACGGCAGGCCGTCGCGCGTCGCGACTTCGCCGGTGTCGGGGTTGACCGACGGAACCTGGAAACCCTTGGCAAAGCTTTTCACCTGGCCTTCGGTATAGCCCAGATCCTGGATGTTGCGGAACGCGACGAGGTTCAGGCTGTGGCAGGCCGAGCAGACCTCCTTGTACACCTGCATCCCGCGCTGCAGCTGTGCCTTGTCCCAATGCGGCAGCAGTCCGTCGCTCGCCAGCTTCAGGTGGCGGGGTTCCTTGACAAAGCTATAGGCGACATTCGGCTCATTCTTGAGCGGCGTCGTAAAGATCGCGAGCACCAGCGCGGTAATGAAACCGAGGCCGACGAGAAATCCGAGCGGGCGAACCATGGCTGTATCAGCTCCTGTTAAAGTCTGGCGCTCAGGCCGCTGCCGGAGCCGACGAAGTGTCGGCGGCATGTTTGGCAAGAACCGCTTCGGTGATCGAGTTCGGCATCGGCAGCGGACGTTCGATCCGCGAGACGATGGGCAGGATCACCAGGAAGTGCGCGAAATAATACATGGCGCCGATCTGGCTGAGGATCACCCACGGCTGTTCGGCGGGCATCGCACCACACACGCCGAGCAGCAGCACGTCCGCCACCAGCACCCAGAAAAAGATGCGATACAACGGGCGATAGGTCGACGACTTCACCGGCGAGCTATCCAGCCAGGGCAGAAAGAACAGCAGTGCGATCGATGCGAACATCGCGATGACGCCCCACAGCTTCGCGTCGATCCACAGGAAGTTGAAGGTGAACGCCTTCAGGATCGCGTAGAAGGGCAGGAAATACCATTCGGGCACGATATGCGCCGGGGTCGAAAGCGCATTCGCCGGGATATAATTGTCCGGGTGGCCCAGCAGGTTGGGGCTGAAGAAGGTCAACGCGACGAA
The DNA here is from genome assembly GCA_026125835.1 of Sphingopyxis sp. Classification (GTDB taxonomy): domain Bacteria; phylum Pseudomonadota; class Alphaproteobacteria; order Sphingomonadales; family Sphingomonadaceae; genus Sphingopyxis. The sequence goes on along the minus strand of JAHCKJ010000320.1, from coordinate 769 downwards.
CACCAGCAGGAACACGCCAAGTCCGAAGCCGTCCTTCGCGGTGTAATAGGGGTGGAACGGGACGGTGTCCTGTTCGTCCTTCACCTCGATGCCGGTCGGGTTGTTCGAACCCGGGATGTGCAGCGCCCATATGTGCAGGATGATGACCCCCAGGATCACGAACGGCAGCAGATAGTGCAGCGAGAAGAAGCGGTTGAGCGTCGCATTGTCGGGGACGAAGCCACCGAGCAGCCACTGGCGCACCGGTTCGCCGACGATCGGGATCGCCGAGAAGAAGCCGGTGATGACCTGTGCGCCCCAGAAGCTCATCTGGCCCCACGGCAGCACATAACCCATGAAGGCGGTCGCCATCATCAGGAGGAAGATCACAACGCCGAGCAGCCACACCATTTCGCGCGGCGCCTTGTACGAACCGTAATACAGGCCGCGGAAAATGTGCAGGTAGACGACGATGAAGAACATGCTGGCGCCGTTCATATGCGCATAGCGGATGAACCAGCCGGCGTTGACGTCGCGCATGATATGCTCGACCGAGTTGAACGCGACCCCGACATTCGCGGCATAATGCATTGCCAGCACGATGCCGGTGATGATCTGGATCATCAACGCAGCGCCGGCGAGAACGCCGAAGTTCCAGAAATAGTTGAGGTTGCGCGGGACGGGGTAGCCGGGGCCGGTCGCGTTGTAGACCAGACGCGGGATCGGCAGCTTCTCGTCCATCCACTTCATCAGCGGATGCTTCGGCTCATAGGGTTTGGCCCAGGGAAAG
>JAHCKJ010000032.1 GCA_026125835.1 Sphingopyxis sp. | reverse complement strand
ATCTGATCCTGGCGATTGATGCCGCCGCCAACGCCGCGGTGCCGTTGATCGCGCAGGGGGGAGACCGCGGCGAAGCACGCGCGCGGGCGACCGAGCTGCTTGCCGCGCTCAACATCGGCGACCAGGCGAACAAGCTGCCGAGCCAGCTGTCGGGCGGGCAGCAGCAACGCGTCGCCATCGCCCGCGCGCTCGTTCACCAGCCGCGGCTGATCGTTTGCGACGAACCGACCGCGGTGCTCGATGCCCGGTCGGGGCGCCGCGTGATGGACCTGCTGCGCGAAGTCGCGCTGGCCGACGATCGCTCGGTCATCATTGTCACCCACGACAACCGCATCTTTGACCTGGCCGACCGTATCCTTGTGCTCGAGGACGGCCGCATCACCCACGACGGTCGCGACATGCCGAAGGACCATTGACGCCATGACCCGACGCTTTGCCAACCTCAACTTTCCGCGCCAGATCCTGCCTGTCATCGCCTTGCTGGGGGTTGTGCTGGCGGTCGTCTAGATCTTCGTCGGACTGCCCGATCGCAGGCTTGAATCGCCGCAGCAAACGCCGCCGCGCGCGGCGGAAGCGGCGATTCGCGAGGCACAGGCCGCGATTACCGAAGCCGATACGGCGCGCACGACGGCACAGCGCCAGCTCGCGCTGTATCGCCAGGTGGACGACCCGGCAGCGGTCAGCCGGACCGCTGGTGTTGCCGAAACGGTCGCTGACCAACAGCGCGGCCGAACGCGTCGACGTGCGGGTCATGCAGATCATCTATGCGCTGCCGCCGGGCAATGACCTCTTCCGCGTCGGGCAGCAGGTCGACGCCTTCATTCCCGCGAAACCGCGCGCGGGGGAAAAGTGATGATCCGCAAGGCGGCGCCAATCGTGCTGCTGGCGCTGGGCAGTGCCGGCTGCGTCGCCGGGCCGCCACCGGAGATTGATACGACGCCCCCGGTGCTGCCTGCCAGCTTTTCCTATGTGCCGGACGCGGCCGAAGCAGGGTCGCTGGCCGCGTTGCTGCCCCACGACGACGCGGCCTTCCGTGCCCTGCGCGACGCTGCGCTGGCCGATGCGCCTTCGCGCGGCGAAGCGGCCGCGCGGATCGAGCGCGCGCGCGGCCGCGCGCCGCGCGCGCGCGCCGACGCCGCGCGCGCCCGCCGGGCCCGGGCCCGGCGCCCTGACGTGTGGGATCCGATCTGATCTTCGCCTTACATTAGCCTGCTATCGAGTCGCTTTCGAGGCAGGAGTCGATAGCAATGCGAAAGCGAACCCTTTTCCTCAGTGCGCTTGCTGTGCTGGGGCTGGCGACGATGGGTGGCGGCGCCCTGTGGTGGAACAGCATTGATCTGGCTGGTCAGCCCGTAGCGGATCCGGCAACGCGATCGGCACAACTCGATGTCATGCAGAATGCGGTGAGGGAAAAGCGTGGCCGGATTCTGGCGGTGGTTACCAGTACGGGGCGGGCGCCGAACACCGATATCAACGCCGGCTTTGAACTGACCGAACTGGCTCGCGCCTATTATGTTTTCAAGGCCAACGGCTTCGACGTCGATGTGGCCAGCCCGCAAGGCGGAAGGCCGCCGGTCAACATCGACGAGGAGTTGTTCGAGGCAGACTATGCCTTTCTCAACGACGCGGTTGCCCAGGCCCAGATTGCCAGCACGCTCAAAATCACGGACGTCGACCCGACTGCCTATGAGGCGGTCTATTTTGTCGGCGGCAAGGGCGCGATGTTCGATTTTCCGGACAATGCACCGGTTCAAGCCCTGGTGTCGGAAATCTATGAACGCGGCGGCGTTGTCGGCGCCGTGTGCCACGGTCCCGCTGCGCTTGTCGGTGCAAAGTCCGGATCGGGCGAATCGCTGTTTCGCGGCAAGCGGGTGACCGCTTTTACCGATGAGGAGGAACTTTTCATCATCGGCAACGCGCGCGAGGTGTTTCCTTTCCTGCTCGAAGAAAAACTGCGGGCTGGTGATGTCACTTATCTCGAAGGTCCGATGTATCTGGATCACACGGTCGTCGATGGCAGATTGGTGACCGGCCAGAATCCCTGGTCCACCTGGTCGGTGGCCGAAGCCATGGTTCGGGCGCTCGGCCATACTCCTGTGCCGCGACAGAGAACCCGGGAAGAAAAGGCCATCCAGATCCTGAGTGCATATCGGGCGCAGGGCATGGATGCAGCCCGCTCGGCCGCAAAAAGGATGCCTGATTTCGACAAGCGCACAATTCTCCTCCATTCCATGCTCGGCGCCATGGCGGGAAATTTCGTTGATGCATTCCGCATCCAGCAGCTTGTACATTGACAGGCCATGGCTGAATTATCGCGCCAGCGACCGCTGCGCCTCCTGCTGGTGGAGGACGATTTTGACGTATCGGCCGGCTTGGCCGATTATCTGGTGCCGCGCGGTATTCTGGTCGAGTTCTCCTACTCGGTTCAATCGGCAATCACCCTTGCGCTCGAGCAGGAATTTGACGTGGCGGTTCTCGATATTGAATTGCCCGACGGTGACGGGCGCGACCTTTGCAGATCCTTGCGGTCGTCGGGATTCAACAAGCCGATCATCATGCTGACCGCGCGGGCAGGCCTGGACGACAAACTGGCCGGTTTCGACGCGGGCGCGGTCGACTATATCGTCAAACCTTTCGCCCCGGCCGAGCTTCAGGCGCGGATATTTGCGCTTCATAATCAGGTGCAGTTGCCTCGTTTGCAGACATCCATCCACGCTGGCGGGTTCAGCCTGTCGCCGCAGACGGGGATCCTGTGCCTTGGCTCGAAGACGCTCGCCTTGTCGGGGACGGCGCTCGACATCCTCCGAATCCTGATCGAGCGAAGTCCGGGCATCGTGCGTCGCGGCGAACTTGAGGATCTTCTCTGGCAAGGCGCTGTCCCCGACAGTGATCCTCTGCGCATGCATATCTACGAACTTCGCAAAACTCTCGTTGGGGCCTTTGGTTTGCAGCCGATTGTGACCGTTCGCGGCGCCGGGTATCGTTTTGGAGCGACCGATGCGAACCTATAGCCTTCGGGTGCTGATCGTTCGGCAGTGGACTGTTTTTGCCGCATGCGCCGCTGTTTTGCTGTGCAGCGCCACGCTCATTGCCTCCTACATCGTCGAGGACGGCCTGATCGACCGGCAGCTTGCCGCGGTCGCGGGACAGATAGCCGGCGGGGCGGCCGAAGGCGTCGAATTGCCGTCGTCGATGCGGCTGTACACGGGCGCGAACGTCCCGATCGATATCGCCGATCGCGCCGTCCGGCTGGAGCCTGACGAAATTGCCGAACTGCGGCGACCAGACGGCCGCTATGTCCACATCATGCGATTGGCAGTCGGCGATCGATTGTCGGTGCTGGTCTATGATGTCTCGAACAGCATGGTCGTGACGTCATTCTGGCCCGGCGGGGTTGCCGTCGCGCTTGCGGTGACGGCGCTTTTCATTTTCGCCGCATGGGTCATGGCGCAGGCACTCGCCGCCAGGATCGTCCGCGATACGGAACAGATCGCGCAGCGGCTGGACCGCATTTCGGATCCGGCGCAGCTGCGCGCGATGGCCGAAAACCAGCGCGTGTCCGAGATTGCCCAAATGCTCGATGTACATGCCGATCTTTGGACCAGACAGCACGAGCTGGCGGAGGCGGAGCGCACCAATCTCGCCTTTCTGGGGCATGAATTGCGAACTCCCATGCAGTCGGCGATCAATGCCCACGCGCTGCTTTCCGAACGCCGTCAGGATGAGGCGGCCTGGCAAAGGCTGTCGCGCGCGCTCGGGCGTCTTCAGCGCGCAAATAACGCGATGTTGTGGATGGCGAGCGGCAAGGCGGCGGTGGTGGACGAGCCGGTCGCCGTCGCGGTGGTTTTGTCGGATCTGCTGGACGAGCTGACTTCGCATGCGCGGTGGCGAGACAAGGAGTTTGACGTCCGGGTAATTGCCGAGCCGAAACAGCGGGTGCCGCGCGAGGTGATGGAGGTCGTCCTCGCAAACCTCCTTCGTAACGGGATCGATCATGCCGGTGACCGGAGGATCGGGGTCTTGCTCTCGGCGCGTGAACTCGTCGTAAGCAACAGGGCGGATGTGACCGCGCAAACTCCTGGCTTCGGGATCGGCCTCAGGATCGCGCAGCGACTGGGCGAACAGGCTGGCTGGACGCTGAAACTGCAAACCGTTGCTGACGAATTCGTCGCAACGATCGACTTTGGAAACGGATAGCAAGCAATGTATTTTCTCAAGAGAACCGGCCAGATGCTGGCAGTCCTTCTGGTCGTGTCCATGCTGCTCGTGGCAGGCGCCATAGTCTGGCCCGTGCGTTCGGCGCCGCTACCGGAGCCGTTCGATGACCGGCTGATCAGGAACGTCCATGTCGTCGATGTTCTAGCCGGTAAGGCAACGTCACCCGCGGACGTGATGATCCGCGGCGGCAGGATCGCCGAGATTGCCGCAGGCTTGCAGCCTGACCCTGATATGGCCGTGCTGGACGGCGGGGGCGGCTTTCTGGTTCCCGGGTTCTGGGACATGCACGTGCATGGCTTCCAATTGTCTCCACAGCTGCACCTGCCACTATTTGTCGCAAATGGTGTTACCGGCGTCCGCGACATGATGGACTGCCCCGAGGCCAAGGATCCGCTGATCGCGTGCGTGGAAGACAAGAAGCGGTGGACGGAAAACGCTGCCGCGGGGAAAATGACGAGCCCGCGGTTTGTCGAAGTCGCCAGCTTCTATTTCGACGATGGAGAAATGCCCCCCGCCGAAGCGATTGCCAGAGCGCGGACCTATAGAGCGCGAGGGATTGACCGGCTCAAAATATACAATGGTGTGTCGCGCGAGACATATTTTGCCCTCGCAGGGGAGGGGCGCGAGCGCGACATGCCGCTCGTTGGCCATTTACCCAAGGCCGTCCAACTGGCGGAAGCCATCACCCACGGGCAGCGCAGCTTTGAACACGCGCACCTGCTCGTGCGGGCCTGCGCGCGGCAGGAAGCTGCCTGGAGACTGGGGCAGATGGACAAGCTTCCGCCGGTCGAGGTCGTCGAAAAGATGGTCGGATCGTTTGACGATCAAAAATGCGCGGCGTTGCTGGAGCAGATGCAGATCGCGCAAAGCTGGTTCGTTCCCACCCACGTAACCCGGGAGGAAGATGCGCGGGCGCAAGACCCGCAATTTCTCAACGACGCCCGTCTCGATTATCTCGATCCCTTGTCGCGCTGGGCCTATCGAGATGACTTGGCTTCGACGGCGGCACGGTTCGAAGGCCGTCGCGGCGCGCGCGCCCTCGGCAATTATTTCGACGCCGGCCTGAAGCTGACGGGCGCGGCACATGCGGCGGGCGTTCCCGTCCTTGTCGGGACCGACACGGCGATCGGGGGATTTCGCTATCACGACGAGATGCAGCTTCTGCATCGCGCCGGATTGACACCGGCATCGATTCTGAAGGCGGCAACTTATGATGCCGCACGCTATGCCGGCAAGGCGAATGATTTCGGTACCGTGAGCGTAGGAAAAATGGCCGACCTGGTGCTGCTGCGCGCCAACCCGCTCGACGACATCGGGAACAGCCGGACGATCGAGGCGGTCGTCCTGGGCGGGCGGCTTTATGATCGGCGGCGCCTCGACCAGCTGCTGGATTTCACCAAATCGCAAGCGCATAATCCTGCCAATTGGGCAAAGCTTGTCTGGGGATTTCTGACCAGCCCGACCGCCTCGGAGCTGTAGGTCGCGATGCGCGCCGATCGCACCCAATGCCAAGCGTCGCGCTTCTCGGGATAGCCGGGGACGCCCGGCGCATGTTCGTTGAAGCCGGTTTCGCGGACAAACGAAACACCCTCCGCCACCTGCTATCGAACTGTACATGCAAGGATGGCGGCGTGTCTGCGACCTTCTGCAAGCACTTTGATATTATTGTAGAAAGCTTGCCGCGAGCGCACGCGCTACAGGACGCCTCAAGCGCCAAAATAGGCCAAAGCAGGAAATGGCTCCCCCTGAGGGAGAGATACGCAGGCTTGGCAGCTTGCTGCCTAGCCGCAGTTGAGAGGGGTTTCCGCGCGCTGGCGGCGCACCCCCTCACCAAGCTTCGCTAGCTCCTTGCGGAGCAAGCTGCGCTATCCTCTCCATCAGGGGGAGAGGATTTGGTGTCGGCTTCCACCCCGAAGCGACCCTCACCCCTCCAGCAACGCCTTCGTTGCCGCCGTGACGTCATCCTGGCGCATCAGGCTTTCGCCGACGAGGAAGGCATTGACGCCGCTCGCCGCGAGGCGCTGGCAGTCGGCGTGGGTGGCGATGCCGCTTTCGCCGACGAGCAGGGTGTCCGCGGGAACAAGCTTTGCGAGGCGTTCGGTGACCGCGAGGTCGGTTTCGAAGGTGCGGAGGTCGCGGTTGTTGACGCCGATCAGGCGCGATTTGAGCCCCGTCAGCGCGCGACCCAGTTCGGCTTCGTCATGGACTTCGACGAGCACGTCCATGTTGCGCTCGATCGCGGCGGCTTCGATGTCCTGCATCGCCCCGTCGTCGAGCGCGGCGACGATGATCAGGATCGCGTCGGCGCCGATCGCGCGCGCTTCGGCGACCTGCCAAGGGTCGATCATGAAATCCTTGCGCAGCGCGGGCAGCGGGCAGGCGGCGCGCGCGGCGACCAGATAATCTTCATGGCCCTGAAACCAGGGGGCGTCGGTCAGGACCGAGAGGCAGGCGGCGCCGCCCGCGGCATAGGCGCGGGCGTGGTCGGCGGGATTGAAATCGTTCCGGATCAGTCCCTTGGAGGGCGAGGCTTTCTTGATTTCGGCGATGAGGGCGAAGCCGCCTGCGTCGATCTTTGTTTGCAAGGCGGCGTGGAAGCCGCGCACCGGGCCTGCGTCGATCGCGTCGAGGTCGGCGAGCGAGCGTAGCGCGCGGCGCTGCGCGACTTCTTCGGCCTTGGTAGCGAGGATCTGGGTCAGCTTGTTCATTTATACGCGATCCAGCAGTTGAGCAGCGCGTTGGCGAGCCCCTTGTCAATCGCTTCGGCGGCTTCTTCAACGCCCTCGACAAGCGTGTCGACCGCACCCGCGATGACGAGCGCTTCGGCGGCGTTGTAGAGCACCGCATCGCGGTAGGCGCCGGGAGCGCCTTGCAGCAGTTCGCGCAGCGCCTTGGCGTTGTCCGCCGCGTCGCCGCCGCGGATCGCCGAAATCGGGTGGGTGGGCAGGCCCGCGTCGCTGGCGTGGCTGCGCTGCATGAACACACCCTCGTCATTGACCACCGCGACCTCGTTGCCGCCCGCGAGCGAGAGTTCGTCGATGCCTTCGTCGCCCGAGACGACACGCGAATGGTCGGTGCCGAGCCGGTGCAGCGCTTCGGCATAAACGGGGACATAGGCGGGGCGCGCGATGCCGATCAGTTGGCGGGTGACATGCGCCGGGTTGGCGAGCGGTCCCATCAGGTTGAAGATCGTACGGCGCGCGAGTTTCTGGCGGATCGGCTGGATCCGCTTCATCGCCGGATGGTGGTTGGCGGCGAACAGGAAACAGATGCCGAGATCGGCGAGCGTCGCTTCGGCAAGCCGCCCGGCGCGTTCCATGTCGAGGCCGAGGACTTCGAGCGTGTCAGCGGCGCCCGACTTCGATGAAGCGGCACGATTTCCGTGCTTTGCGACAGGGACTTCGCAGGCTGCGACAACGATGGCGACAGCGGTCGATACGTTGAGCGTGTGGTGACCGTCGCCGCCGGTGCCGCAGACGTCGATCGCGCCCGCCGGGGCATCGATGGGGATCAGCCGGTCGCGCAGCGCCTGCGCCGCGGCGGCGATTTCGACCATCGTCTCGCCGCGGTCGGACAGCGCGGAGAGGAATTCGGCGATTTCATCCTCGGTCGTGCGTGCATCGAGGATGTCGGCGAACGCCTGCGCGGCCTCGTCATGATCCAGCAGATGTGCGGGATCGGGCAGCGGGCCGAAGCGGCTCATGCGGCTTGCCGTTCGCGCACCGGCAGCCCGGCCAGCGCCATGAAATTGGCAAGCATCGCATGGCCATGTTCGGTGGCGATGCTTTCGGGGTGGAACTGGACGCCGTGGATCGGCAGATCGGCGTGGCGGAAACCCATCACCGCGCCGTCATCGCTGGTCGCGTTGACGATCAGGCTGGCGGGAATGTCGACGACTTCGAGGCTGTGGTAGCGCGTCGCCTGAAACGGCGAGGGCAGGCCGACGTAGAGCCCGCTGCCGTCGTGGCAGACGGGCGAGGTCTTGCCGTGCATCAGATGTCCGCGCTGGACCGTGCCGCCGAAATGCTGGCCGATCGCCTGATGGCCGAGGCAGACGCCGAGCAGCGGGCGGCGCGCGTCGGCGCAGGCGGCGACGAGGTCAAGGCTGATCCCGGCTTCGTTCGGGGTGCAGGGACCGGGCGAGATCAGGATCGCATCGGCCCCGGTCGCAAGGGCTTGCGACGCGGTGAGTGTGTCGTTGCGTTCGACGCGGACGTCAGCGCCCAGCTCGATCAGATAATGAACGAGGTTGAAGGTGAAGCTGTCGTAATTGTCGATGACGAGGATCATGGTCGGCGCCCTACCGATATTGCGGGGGTTGGGGAAGGGATAGAAGCTTTTGACGGTTCAACTCATCCTTCGTCATTCCCGTGAAGGCTGGAATCCCGCTTCCTTCGCTGTTTCGCCCGCGCATCAAAAGCGGCCCCCCCCCTCGCGGGGATGACGAAAAAGGGTCGGCTATTCCGCCATCAGCTTGGCCAGATCGTCCTTCCAGAATTTGGCCCAGGTATGCGTGCTGTGGCCTTTGGTTTCGGGGCTGGCGGGGATCAGGATGAATTTCGTCGTTTTCATCCGCGCCGCGGCCTGTTCGGTGATGCCATAGGCGGGCGGATTGATGAAATCGTCGGCGCTGTTGATCCACAGCGTCGGCACCTTGATCTTTTCGAGGTGCGGCCACGGGTTGTAGGTGCGCGAGGCATCGAGTTGATAGATGATGTCGTTGGCGTCGTTGCGGCCAAAGGTGCGGGCGAACGCCTCGTCCTTGTATTTTTCTGCTGCTTCGCGCGTCGGATATTGCGCCTGCAGCGCATAGGGGTTGGCGCCCGCGATCATGCTGAGCGAGGCGGCGGTGCGCAGGCCTGCGGCGGGCGGGGTGGTGTAATTGCCGCCCTGCCAGAGCGGGTCGGCCTTGATCGCGTCGATCGAGAGTGTGCGCCACATGCGGTTCTGGCCCGCTATCTCGACCGGCAGGCACGCGAAAGGCGCAAATTTTTCGGCGAAGCCGGGGCGGGTGGTGCCCCAGACAAAGGCGTGCATGCAGCCCATCGAGGTGCCGAGGATCAGCTTGAGTTTGTGGACGCCCAGCTTTTCGGTGAGCATCCGGTATTGCGCGGTGACCATGTCGTCATAATCATATCGGGGGAACTTCATCCGCAGGCCGTCGCTGGGTTTCGACGAGGCGCCGTGGCCGATATTGTCGGGCAGGATGATGTAGTACTTCGCGGTGTCTAGCGGTTGGCCGGGGCCGAACAGCTCATTGGCGAATTGCGGCTGGAAGAATTGCTTGCCGGTGCCCCCGGTGCCGTGGAGGATCATCACCGCGTTGCTGATTTCGCCCTTTGCGTCGCGCTGCGGGGTGCCGAGCGTGGTGTAGTGGATTTTGAGTTCGGGGAGCTTCTCGCCGGTCGCGAAGGTGAAATCTTTGAGGATGGCGTCGCCCTCGACGGCGCCCGCTGGGGGTGCGGGCTGGGCTTGGGCCGGAAGAGTGCTGGCGAGGAGCAGGGCGAGCGGGGCAAGGAGTTTGCGCATGGCGCGACGCTAACGCGCGCTTTGTTCAGGTCAAGCTATTGCCCATATCCCGGGGTTCCCGCCAGCCGTACCGCCTCACGCGCCGCCGCAAACAATGCGCCCGCCTTGGCTTCGCACTCGCGCTGTTCGTACTCCGGGTCGCTGTCGGCCACGATACCCGCGCCCGCCTGGACGTGCATTTCGCCGTCCTTGACGATCGCGGTGCGCAGGACGATGCAGCTGTCCATATTGCCGTCGGGACCGAAATAGCCGACGCCGCCGGCATAGGGCCCGCGCGCGTCGGCCTCGAGCTCGGCGATGATCTGGCAGGCGCGGACCTTGGGGGCGCCGCTGACCGTGCCCGCGGGAAAGCCCGCGAACAGCGCGTCGATCGCGTCATTGCCCGGCGCGATGCGGCCGATGACGTTCGAGACGATGTGCATGACGTGGCTGTAAAATTCGACGGTATAGCTGTCCGTGACGGTGACCGAACCACCAATGGCGGCGCGCCCGACGTCGTTGCGGCCGAGGTCGAGCAGCATCAGATGTTCGGCGCGTTCCTTGGGATCGGCGAGCAGGCTTTCGCGATTCTCGGCATCCTCGCCGCTGGTGCGCCCGCGCGGGCGGGTGCCGGCGATCGGGCGGATGGTGATCTCGCCGTCGCGGACGCGGACAAGGATTTCCGGCGACGAGCCGATCAGCGCAAAGCCGGGGAGGTCGAGGAAATAGAGGAAAGGCGAAGGGTTGATGCGGCGGAGCGCGCGGTAAAGGTCGAAAGGGGGCAGGTCGAAGGGGGTCGAAAAACGCTGCGACAGCACGACCTGGAAGATGTCGCCCGCGGCAATATAGTCCTTCGCCTTGGCGACCATCGCGGCGAATTGCGCGGGCGGGGTGGCGGGATTGGCCGCGATGGCGTCGGGCAGCGCATCGGTCAGGGCGCGGTTGGCCGAGACATTGGCGCTCGACAGGCGCGCGGCGATGGTGTCGAGGCGGTCCTGCGCGGTTTCGATCATCCGGTCGAGGGCGCCATCGGCGTCGGGCCAGATCGGCGCGATCAGGAACAGTTCGTCGGCGAGGCGGTCGAAGACGAGGATCGTTGTCGGGCGCACGAACACCATGTCGGGCAGGCCGAGACCGGCGCCCGGCGCGCGCGGGATGCGTTCGACCAGGCCGATGGTCTCATAGGCGAAAAAGCCGACGAGTGTTGCGAGTGCCTTGGGCAAGCCTTCGGGAACGTCGAAGCGGCATTCGGCGACGAGATTGCGCAGCGCCCGGAGCGCCGGGGTGGCGAGCGGCTTGAAAGCGCCGCGGTCGTGGCGCCAGTCGCGGTTGATCCGTGCCGCGTCGCCGGTGACCTCGAACATCAGGTCGGGGTCGAGCCCGATCAGGCTGTAACGCCCGCGCGTCTCGCCGCTTTCGACCGATTCGAGCACCCAGTCGCCGCGTCCCGGTTCGATCAGCTTGAGCGCCGCCGACACCGGGGTTTCGACATCGGCGATCAGCCGCTGCCAGACGACCGCGCCGCGCCCGCGCGCCAAGGCTTCGAGCGCCGCGGCTTTGCCCTCCAGCGCCACCGCGCTGTTATTCGGCGACCGGCGCGTTGCCGGTCAGTTCCTGGCGCAGCTGGTCGACCAGTTTCTTGTTGATCGTCACTCCGACGCGGCGCTTGGCTTCGGCGGCGAGCTGTTCGACCAGTTCGTTGCCGAACGCGGGCGCCAGCGGCTGGGCGATGGCCGCGACGCGCGCGGGCTCGATCGACTTGGGATCGGGGCGCTGGACGTCGGCAAGCGCGATCACCATCCAGCCGCGGTTGCCCGGAATTTCGAGCGTCTTGACGCTGTTCTGCGCCATTGAAAACAGCAGGGCCACTTCGGGCGGCACCGGCTGGCCATCCTGGCCCAGTTCGCCGCGGCGCCCGCCGATCGTCTGGACGCTGCCGATGTTCGGGCCCGCCGCCGCGACCGCCGCGCCAAGGCTTTGCCCGCCTTCCACGGCCTTTGCGATGGCGCGCGCCTTGTCGCGGGCGATTCTTTGTCCCTGCGCTTGCCGCCAGTCGGCCAGCAGGTCGGTGCGGATCTGGGCAAAGGGCGGCGGCGCGGCGGCGATGATGCTTTTGACGGCATAGATCGCGAATTTTTCATTCTCGACCAACGTCGCCAGCTGTCCCTCGCCCTCGGCAGCGCCCTGGAACGCCTGGCTGACCAGCGGCGCGAGTTCGGGCGACAGGCTGTATCCCGGCTGGCCGGGCGCCCGGCCGCTGGCAAGCAGCGGCGGGGTGGTGGCGAGCGCCAGTTTGCGGTCAGCGGCAATCTCCTCGATCGACGCGCCGCTGTTCACCGCGTCCTGGATCGTGTTGTAATAATCGACGATCGCCTCGTTCGCCTTGTTCCGGGCAAGTTCGGCGCGGATTTCGGGGGTGGCATCGACCAGGCTGCGCGCGGGGCGGGCGGTAATGTCCTCGACCCGTGCCACGACCCAGCCAAGGCCGGTCTGGAACGGCCCGACGACGTCGCCGCGCTTTGCCGCAAAGGCGGTTTTCGCGGCTGCGTCGCTGGTCGTCGCGGCATAGGAGGACAAGGTCAGATCGCCCGATATCGAAGGCGCCAACCCCGCCGCCTGGGCGGCAGCGGCAAGCGGGGTGCCGCCGCGCACCTTTGCCGCCAGCGCGTTCGCCGCCGCCTGGTCGGGGGCGATGACCTGCGCAAAGCGGCGGGTCTCGCTCGCGGCGAACTGGCTGGCGTTGTCCTTGTAGATTTTGGCGATTTCGGCGTCGGTCACCGGCGACACGGGGGCGCTCGCCGCATCGAACAGCGCATATTGGATGATGCGGCGTTCGGGGATGGTGAATTTGCCCCGGTTTTGCGACAGATGCGTTTGCAGCGCTGCGTCGCCGGGATCGGTTGCCGGGGCGAAGGGGCTTGCCGGGATGAAGGTGGCCTGTCCGCGCCGCTGTTCGAGGAGTAGCGCGGCATAGGGCTGCGCCATTCCGGTCGCGAGGCGCGGCATCGAGGCGATCGGCGCGGCAAGCTGTTCGAGTAGCAGTTGCTGGCGCAGATCGCGGCGCAGCTGCGCCTCGGTCAGGCCGTTTTCGCGCAGGAAGCTCTGGAACCGGGTCTGGTCAAAGCTGCCCGAAACGCCTGCGAAGGCGGGAATGTCGGCAATGCGACCGTCGATCAGGCGCTTGCTGACGCCAAGGCCCATGTCGGACGCGAGCTGTTCGAACGCCATCCCCTCGACCAGCTGGTTCAGCACCTGGTCGATCCCCCCCGATTCGACAAAGGCCGCCATCGTCAGCGTCGGCTGGTCCTGCCGCGCCTGGTTATAGGCAAGGCGAACGCGGTCGCGCAGTTCGCCGAGCCCGATTTCCTCGCTGCCGACCTTGGCCACATTGGCGCCGCCGATACCGCCAAAGGTGGAATTGCCGGTCACGTCGCTGAGCGCGAAGGCCACGCCGACAAGCCCGACGAACGCGAGCGCAAGGAATTTGCCGATTGTCGAGGAAAACATGCGGCGGATGGCGGTAATCATGGAGCAGGCAATCTTTCGGCGGAGCGCGGGGATGCGCGGTTGCGCGTTGCTTTAGAGGCGTCGCGGCACGGCATCAAGGCGCGAAAGGGGGTTTTCACAGACCGACGACATGCCTTGCGCAGCGCCCCTGCGCGCCGCTAGGGTCAGGGCCCATTAATTCCGCGCT
>JAHCKJ010000319.1 GCA_026125835.1 Sphingopyxis sp. | reverse complement strand
GCCGTGGGTAACGGGGAACATATCGATCTTGCCCGCCACCATGTCGACCAGCGCGAACCGGGGACGCGCCGACGGCAGCCCGAAATCGACGATGCCGACGCGGTCGGTCTGGGGAATATGGCGGCTTTGCATCGCCAGTTGTTTGCGCGCGACCGCCAGATAATCGACCGGCGGCGATGCAGGCGTCACGGGTTGCCGCACCCAGTCGGGCAATTGCGCCCGAACCGGGGCCGCCGCCAAGGCGCCCGCGCCCGCCATTCCGGCGAGCAATGTCCGTCGATCCAACCGATTGTTCACGTCAACTGAGCCCCGCAGCGGTCGCCTCGCGGCGATTCTTCAACGCCCCTATTAGCCGCAATGCGGCGGGGAAAGGCAAGCAGGTGGCGGCGCTCCATGCGGGAAAATGTGGCATAATTGCCATGAACGGCGGGTTAAAGCGGCGGAATCCCGGCGGCGCTGCATGACCAGCGGATTATGCACTTGCAAACCATTTGCAATATCACTAGCTGGCGCGACCAGTTCCAATCGACCAAGGAAAATTATCGTGACGTCAGTTTCGGTTCGCATGGCGTTGATCGCCGCCGCCAGCAGCCTTGCCGCGACCGCGGCCGCCGCGGAAGATACGGCGGACAACGCACCCGGCGACGACATTGTCGTCACGGGTTATGTTGCCGGGGGTTTGTCGGATGCGCGCACCCCGCTGCCGCTCGTCGACACACCGAACAGCGCGACCGTCGTGACCGACCAGTTGCTGGCCGAACAGGGCCGCCGGACGCTGCGCGATGCGCTGCGCAACATCACCGGCATCAGTTTCCAGGCCGGCGAAGGCAATCCGCCGGGCGGCGGCGACAGCTTTTCGATCCGCGGTTTTTCGGGTCGCGACGATGTCTATGTCGACGGGTTACGCGATCCGGGAAATTATTTCCGCGATCCGTTCAACGCCGACCGTTTCGAAGTGACCAAGGGCCCGGCATCGGCGATCGCGGGCCGCGGCAATATCGGCGGGTCGCTCAACATCGTGTCGCGCCAGCCCTTGCTTGAAAATCGCTATGGCGCCGAATTGTCGGCAGGCACCGACAAATATCTCCGCGCGACGGTCGACGGCAATTTTATCCTCGACGAAGCCAATGGCGTCGCGCTGCGTATCAACGCGATGGCCCATCGCAATGACGAGCCGGGCCGCGACCGTGCAAAGAGCAAGCGATGGGGCGTCAATCCCGTCCTCGGCGTCGGGCTTGGCGGCGATACGCAGGCGACGATCGGATATTTCTTCCTGCGCCAGGACGACCTTCCCGACATGGGCATCCCGAACGCGCGCAACCGCTCGCTCGCCGGTTCGGGATTCGAGGGTGTTGCCGCGCCGGTGCGCCGCCGCAACTATTATGGCTATTCGACCGACTATCGCGACGTCGAAACGCATATCGCCTCGCTGATCGTGTCGCACCGGTTCAGCGATGCCATGGCCATCAGCAACAAAACGCGATGGGCGCAGACCGATTACGCCCAGTCGGCGTCCTCGCCGCGTTTTGTCGGCAATGTGACGACGCTGGGGCCGGCGACCGAGGTGGTCGGCAACCGCAAGTTCCGCGACCAGCGTGACGAGCTGTTCGTCCATCAGACGCAGCTCGAACTGACGTTGGGCGGCGACAGGTTCCGGCATAATATTGTGGCCGGATTTGAATATGCTGACGAATCGACAAGCGACCGGCGCCGACTCGATGCGAACGGGCCGCGGCTCAACCTTTTCAATCCCGCCTTTCTGCCTGCGGGGCCTGTTGCCTATAACGGCACGACCGCGCGCATCGACCTCGATACCAAAAGCCTCTATCTGTTCGACACCGTCGAGCTTGGCGACCGGTTCCGCGTCGTCGGCGGCCTGCGCCACGACTGGGTCGACACCCGGGTGCGCGGTCTTGTCGACAGCGGCGTCACCGTCCCCGGCTTTGCCACCGACCTGTCGCGCCGCGACCGCGAGTTCAGCGGCAACGCCGCGCTGGTGTTCAAGCCGAGCGCGAACAGCAGCATCTATTTCGGCTGGGGCACCGCCTTTGAACCCTCGGGCCGCGCCGAAGTCGTCCAGCTGGCCGGCGGCAACAATAATCCGCCCGTCACCGCGGCGAACTTCAATGTCAAACCCGAACGCAGCCGTTCGTATGAACTGGGCGGCAAGCTCGAACTGCCGGGCGGGCTGTTGCTGAGCGCCGCGCTGTTCGAAATCACCAAGACCAACGCGCGCACCCCCGGCGTCAACCCCGGCGACCCTGCGGTGGTGCTCGACGGGCGTCAGCGGATTCGCGGCATCGAACTGCAGGCGGCGGGCAAGGTTCTGCCCGGCTGGGACATATTTGCCGGTTACACGCACCTTGACGGCGAGGTCCGCGCGTCGAACATTCCGGTGCAGGTCGGCCTGCCG
>JAHCKJ010000318.1 GCA_026125835.1 Sphingopyxis sp. | reverse complement strand
TCCGGCTGTCGGCCGACGACACCGACGTCGCCATCACCTTGATCCGCACCTCGTCCGCTTTGGGTTCGGGCGTCGGGACGTCGCGAAATTCGAGTACTTCGGGGCCGCCATAGTGCGGGCAGACAACGGCTTTCATCGGCGAATCCTGATCGTGGGGCGGGGGGCGCCGCCGTTGTGCCCGTTCCGGCCCACCGCACCACCCGCCGCCATGTACCGGGGCATCATCCTTTCGCACCTTATCGTTACCGGATTATTTACCATATCGGGCTTAGCATCGCGCCATGGAGACACCCCGCATCCCGCTGCCGCGCCGCCAGACCCGCACCCCCGTCGCGCTCGACGTGACGGTGAATGGCGTGCTCAATTTTGTCGAAGGGCAGATCACCGACCTGTCGGAAGGCGGCGCGCGGATCGAGGGTGCCAGCATGCCCGCGCGCTCGCGCTGCGAGATCCATTATGCGGGCGACGTGACCTACGCCGTTGTGATGTGGTCCGAAGTCGACCGGATGGGGGTGCGCTTCCCTTATGAACTCACCCACGGTCCGCTCTATAACGCCTTGAAACGCGCACGGAACGCGATGACCATCGATCCCGCCCAAATCTTCCTGAGCAACCGCGCGCCGCTGTTCGGACGTCGCGGATTGAGCTGAACCCAGCGAAGCGCGCCCGTCGAAATTGTCTGGGGACATCCGGCGCCCGCTTGCTGCGTTCGCCTTTTGTCCCTAGGCTGCCGCGGTGGCGCCCGATCCCCTCTCCCTCCCCGCGATCCACGCGAGTCACGTCGGCATCTGGATCTCCGATACGCAGGGACGCGTCCAGCGGGTCGGGCGCGGTGAGGCGATTGCAGCGGTGGCCGCGACCCCGCACCTGCTGCTCAATGCGACGCTGACCGGCGACCGGCTGGGCTATCCCGAGCTGTCGGGGCTCGACCTGCTCGAACTTTTCGCTTTCCTTTATCCGGCGCGCTTTGCCGTGCCGACACCGGCGGGGATAGCGGCCGCGATCGGCCTCGCGGCGCCAAAGACCGAGGATGACATCGCCGCCTTCTTGCCCCAGGCAACCGCAGCGATGCTCGCGGGGATCGACGATCCCGACTGGCCCGAACGCGAGGGCGCCTGGCATGGCCTGCAGGCACTTTCGCGTCAGCGCTGGCCGTGGGCGCCGCTCGTCCACCCGCGGCTAACGACCCCCGACGCGAACGAGCGCTGGCTGTTCGCGCGCTTGCCCGAGTGGGAGGAGGCGCCGCCGCGCGCCGCCCCGCGGCAGGTGCGGATCGACCCCGCCGACGTTACCGCGCGGCTCGACATGCTGACCGGTGACGGTGCCGAACGGCGGCCGGGGCAACAGGATTATGCGCGCGCCACCGCCGCGATCTTTGAACCGCGCGAGCGCAAGGATGCACCGCGGATGCTGGTCGCCGAGGCGGGAACGGGAATCGGCAAGACATTGGGCTACCTCGCCCCCGCCAAGCAGTGGATCGACCAGTCGGCGGGCAGCGTCTGCATCTCGACCTTCACCAAGGCGCTGCAACGGCAATTGGCGCGCGAGACCGAGCGGCTGTATCCCGACCCCGCAACCCACCGCGAAAAGGTCGTCGTGCGCAAGGGGCGCGAAAATTATCTCTGCCTGCTCAATCTGGAGGATGCGCTGCAAGGCGGTTTTTCCGGCCGCGCCGCGATCCTCGCGCAGCTGGTCGCGCGCTGGGCCGCCTATACCCGCGACGGCGACATGGTCGGCGGCGACATGCCCGGCTGGCTCCCCGCGCTGTTCCGCCGCAACGGCACCGCCGCGCTGACCGACCGGCGCGGCGAATGCATCTATGCGGGCTGCCCGCATTTCCGCAAATGCTTCATCGAGCGCTCGGCGCGCGCCGCGACGCAGGCCGACATCGTGATCGCCAACCATGCGCTGACCATGGTCCAGGCCGCCCGGCCGCGCGACGGCGGTGCGCCCGCGACGCGGCTGATCTTCGACGAAGGCCATCATCTGTGGGACGCCGCCGACAGCATGTTCGCCGCCGCGTTGACCGGGCAGGAAGCGGTCGAGATCCGCCGCTGGGTGCTGGGGCCAGAGGGCAAATCGCGCGGGCGGCGCCGCGGGCTCGCGGCGCGGCTCGCCGATGTCGCGAGCTATGACGAGGCGGGCGACCGCGCGATCCAGGCCGCGATCACCGCCGCCGCCGAACTGCCAGGCGACGGCTGGCTGGCTCGCCTGTCCGAAAACGAGCCGTGGGGCGCGATCGAGCGACTACTCGCCGCGGTGCGCGGACAGGTTTATGCGCGCGCGGTCGATACCCGCACCGCCGACGCGGGCTACGGGCTCGAAACCGAGCTTGCCGACCCCGACGCGGCGCTGGTCGCCGCCGCGGCGGCGGCAAGCGACGCGGTCGAGGCGCTGCTCCGCCCGCTGCTGGCGCTCGGCAA
>JAHCKJ010000317.1 GCA_026125835.1 Sphingopyxis sp. | reverse complement strand
CGATGCGATCGCACGGATCCGCGCGGCGCTTCCAGGATCGGAGATCGTCAACCTGTCGCAGCGCGACGTGGCGGCGCCCGCCGCCATGTTGACCGACCGGCAGCAGGAGATTCTGGGTCACCTGCTCGACGGTTTGTCGAACAAGGAAATTGCCCGCAAACTTGGGCTGTCGCATTTCACCGTGCGCAATCACGTATCGAACATCTTGCGTATGATGGGGTTCAACTGCCGCCGCACCATGCGCCGCGCGCTCGGCAGCCGGTCGTCGCGCGCCGGTTATCCGCCGCGGCTCGTCGCCTGAACCCCGCCCCGGCAATCGTCCGCCGGGCGTACGCCGGTCACCGCCTGACATCACATCGCGGGTCGTCGGCCGCAACAAATTCCAGCCGCTCGACCAGCCCGAAACCGACGCGCGCCTTGTCTCCCGCCGGAAAGCGGATCTGGAACCGGCTGCCTTGCGCTGTCCCGAGTTCGACCAGCCAGCTGCCCTCTTCACGGACCCCGGGTGGCGCATAGGGCGGACCAACACCGCGACTGGGGTAAAAGACGAGGTTGGTTTGGTGCAAAAGTCCCGCCGGATGCTCGGCACCGTCGGCGCGATCGACCCGCGCCATCGGTGTGCCAGACCCGGTGATCGATACCGTGACCCCGTCCGCCATGTAATAACTGTCGCCCACCGCAAGTGACTTCCAGGGACGACGTATCCGCTCACCGGCCCGAAGGGCAAATCCGATGCCATCGCGACAGGTATAGCCCGGCCCGGCATCGGGATGCGGCGGATAGCGGCCGGGGAACAGCGGGTCGTCAAACCGGTTCACCAGTCCGGCGACAGCTGTACCGGCGGCGCCAGGGGCGCGATCAAGCGGCCGGATGCAGCCGACCGGAGCCACGCGGTCCGCAGCAAATCGCCGCAATATCGCCTTGTCGGCGTCGCTGCCGTCAAAGGCCGGCGACGCGACGAGGAGCATCGGGACGAGGCCGGCCGGGGCAACATCGCTCTGCGACTGGATCGCGTAACGGACCGCCCCGGCGCCGAAACCTTCGCGCGCATAGGGCAGGTAACGCCCGATATCTTCGGGAAGCGCGCCCGAATAGCGGAAGGCCAGCGTCGGCCCGTCAAGGGCGAACATGTCACGGCGGTCCGGGCCGGCGGCTGCCCCGAGCGCCATGGTTGGAAGCAGAAGCGGCGTGGCCGCGACCAGATAATCGTCGCTGATGATGCGGAAAATCGGCCCGACAACATGCAACGCTTCGCCGGACCGCACACCGATCGACAATTCGCCGTGACACACGGCGAGCGGACCATGAGCGCCGAATTCATCAGGCGGTGGCGGCGGACGGGTCGCGGCGGCGGGATCGACGACAAGCGAGGCCAGGAGCGCTGCACACACCGTTTTTTCCAATCCGGTCATGGCCCACCGTCGCCCGTCGCGCGCCTTGCCGCAATGTTTGCGTCGCACCGGTACGCCATCGATCCATGCGTACGGCACCTCTGTGTCCTAGCCCATCGGAACCGTTGATGCCGTGTGGCAAGATCGGACACAAGGCCGGAACCGCTTGGTGTCCCCGTATTCTCCGTGATGCGACTGTGACGCCATGTTCGGGCAGAAGTCCGCCAAAGGGTCGCTTGGCGGCGAAGGGGCTCGCCGCCAAGCGGGCCCCTTCCTCGCCCGCGGCAAAGACGAACCGGTACGCCGGTGCGCTGGTATTGCGGCAGTCGTCGGGCGACGAAAGCACCGACCCTGATTCGCTGACGCCGTCCGCGGTTCGACCGGTCGAGCCAGTTGCCCGCGGAGGTTCCAGTCGATCATGCCGACATCGCGCGCCGAACGCATTCTCGTCGCCGACGACCACCCCCTGTTCCGCGACGGACTGTGTCGCCTGATCGGCAACGCCTTTCCGGACGCCGTCATGCTGCAAGCCGCCAGCATCGAAGAATTGTCCCGCATTGCAGCCGACGGCGGCACTCCCGATCTGTTCGTTGTGGACCTGATGTTCCCGGGGATGGATCCCGATACGACCATCGCGCGGCTGCGCAGCGCCTATCCTCGATCATCGCTGATTGTCATTTCGATGAGCGACGATGCCGCAACCATTTCACGCGTCATGGCGCAGGGGGCCGACGGCTACCTCGCGAAAAGCGTCGAACCCACCGCCATGCTCGACGCCATTCGCGCGGTGTGTGACGGCGACACCGTTGTCCTGGCCCCCGCAACGACCGCCATCGCCGCACCGTCGCGGCCCGCACCGCGCATCCCCGATATAACCCCGCGCCAGCGCGACGTATTGTCACAGCTGGCGACGGGCAAGACGAACAAGGAAATCGGGCGTCAGCTGGATATCTCGCCCTTTACCGTTCGCATCCATGTGTCGGCACTGCTCCGCATTTTGGGTGTGCCCTCGCGCGCCGAAGCGGTCGCGCGAGCGCGGGCGCTGGGGCTCGAATAGCATCGATATCGCGCGAACACAGAGGATA
>JAHCKJ010000316.1 GCA_026125835.1 Sphingopyxis sp. | reverse complement strand
ACCGCGCGCGACGGAGACCGCATGATCGCCACCCCCATCGTACAGGACATCGCTGCATGAGCGGACAAAGCTGGAGCGAACGGCTGCTCGGCGGCTTTCGCCGCACGTCGGAACGGCTCGGCGAAAATCTGGCGGGGCTGACCGGCAAGGCGCGGCTGGACGAGGATGATCTCGACCGCATCGAGGAAGCGCTGATCACCGCCGACCTGGGTCCGGCAATGGCGGCGCGTATCCGCGACCGCCTGTCGGCGCGGCGCGACGTCGCGGCGAACGGCACCGATGAATTGCGCAAGGTCGTCGCCGGGGAAATCGCCGCCGTGCTGCGCCCCGTCGCCGAACCGCTCGACATCGACGCCTTTCCGCGGCCGCAGGTGATTCTGGTGATCGGGGTCAACGGATCGGGCAAGACCACCACCATCGCCAAGCTGGCGCATCTGTTCCAGGAACAGGATTATGGCGTGATGCTGGTCGCGGGCGACACGTTTCGTGCCGCGGCGATCGGGCAATTGAAGGTGTGGGCCGAGCGGCTGGGCGTCCCGATCATGGCGGGGCCGGAGGGCGGCGACAGCGCGGGCATCGTGTTCGACGCGGTCAAACAGGCAACCGCGACGGGCATCGACGTGCTGATCGTCGATACCGCCGGGCGCCTCCAGAACAAGCGCGAGCTGATGGACGAGCTTGCCAAAATCAAACGCGTGCTCGGTCGCCTCAATCCCGCAGCGCCGCACGATGTAGTGCTGGTGCTCGACGCGACGACCGGGCAGAATGCGCTGTCGCAGATCGACGTGTTCCGCGAAGTTGCCGGGGTGACGGGCCTTGTCATGACCAAGCTCGACGGCACCGCGCGCGGCGGGGTGCTGGTGTCGGCGGCCGAACGCCACGGGCTTCCCATTCACGCGATTGGCATCGGTGAAACCATCGACGACCTTCGCCCGTTCGACGCGGACGAGATCGCCGCCATCATTGCAGGAAATATCAGATGACCGCCGCCCCCATCGACGTGCCGCCGACCGGCCCCGAACCGGTTCCCGCGCCGCCCGCCAAACATGGCTGGCTCAATTTCGCGATCGATTTCGGGCCGCTGCTGGTGTTCTTTATCGCCTATAAACTGTCGTCGGGCGGCGAAGGTGCCTTTGCGGCGACGACGGCGGCGATCAAGGGCACCGTCGCCTTCATGGTGGCGATCGTCATCGCGATGGCGGTGTCGAAGTGGAAGCTCGGCAAGATTTCGCCGATGCTTTGGCTGTCGAGCGTGCTGGTCATCGGCTTTGGCGCGCTGACCGTCTGGTTTCATGACGAACGCTTTATCGTGATGAAGCCGACGATCATCTATGGCGCCTTTGCCGTCATGCTGCTCGGCGGCTGGTGGTTCAAGAAACCGATGCTGAAATATCTGCTCCAGTCGGCGCTTGAGGGGGTGACCGAAAAGGGCTGGCTGCTGCTGTCGCGCAACTGGGGGCTGTTCTTTGCCGCGCTCGGCATCGCCAATCATGTGATGTATGTGCTGATCCAGCAGGACCGGTTCAGTTTCGACCTGTGGCTGACGATAAAAGTGTGGGGGATCACCGCGCTGTCGTTCCTGTTCACGCTGACGCAGGTGCCGGTGATGCTGAAGAACGGGCTGGCGGTGCCTGAGGAAGCAACCGTAGAGAAATAGGTGGGGTAGTTCGGCTTTAGACAAAACGGCCTTCAGACCTCGTCATGCTGAACTTGTTTCAGCATCCATGGCCCGAGCTGGAATTTGGGTCGGCGTCGAAGGAAGTGGCAGGCCATGGACCCTGAAACAAGTTCAGGGTGACGAACAATAATGCGGGTCACGTTCATCACCCCCGTCGCTCCCGGTGCCCACGCCCGTGTCACCACGCTTGAGCAAGACTCCCGGCGCTGGCATAGAACCGCAGGGCACGGGGTCGCGCCGCGCCGCAAACAAAGCGAGGGGGAAGAAATGGACAAGTTTTTCGGTAATCTGCACGCGGTGCTCGGCGCCGGGCTGGTGCTGGCAATCGTCATGATGCTGGGCCTCAACGGCCAGAATTTCGAGGACGGCATGGCTGCCGCCAATGCCGTGATGCGCTGGCTGCACACCTTCTTCGGCATCTTATGGATCGGGCTGCTTTATTATTTCAATTTCGTCCAGATCCCGACGATGCCGAAAATCCCGGCCGAACTGAAACCCGCGGTCGGCAAGCATATCGCGCCCGCGGCGCTGTTCTGGTTCCGCTGGGCGGCGCTGGTCACCGTGCTGCTGGGCATCGCCATCGCCGGTCACGCCCAATATCTGGCGCCCGCGCTGGGCCTGCAGGATCCCTACAAGCTGATCGGGGTCGGCATGTGGCTGGGGCTGATCATGGCGTTCAACGTGTGGTTCGTGATCTGGCCGAACCAGAAGAAGGCGCTGGGCATCGTCGAGGCCGACGATGCAACCAAGGCCAAGGCGGCGAAAACCGCGATGATCTTTTCGCGAACCAACACCTTGCTGTCGATCCCGATGCTCTATGCGATG
>JAHCKJ010000315.1 GCA_026125835.1 Sphingopyxis sp. | reverse complement strand
CAGGCCGGTGCCGCCGACGAGGATCGGCATGTCGCCCGCGGCGTGCGCGGCGGCGATGGCGGCGCGGGCTTCATCGGCCCAGCGCGCGGCGTTGTGCGGCTCGGCGGCGTCGACATGGCCGAACAGGTGGTGCGGGATGCCCGCCATTTCTTCGTCGTTCGGGCGCGCCGACAGGATACTGAGGTCGGCATAGACCTGACTGGCGTCGGCGTTGATCACGACCCCGCACCCGACGGTTTTTGCCAACCGTACCGCCAATGCACTCTTGCCGCTGGCGGTGGGGCCAGCGATAAGTGCGACAGACGGCCGCGGGCCGAGAGAGGAAGAGGAAGCAGTCATGTTCGTCGCGACGCTGATAGCAGCCGGAAAGCTGACCGACGAGGTGGTTCGCGAAGCGATCGACCGGCTCGACGCCACGGGGCATGATGTCGGGGCGCCGCACTGGCTGGACATCGGCGATGCCGCCGACATCGTCTTTCAGGGCAGCCTGGTCAGCGCGCGCGCCGAACTGGCCAAAATGGATCATGGCGCGCTCGACATCGTCGTTCAGCCGCAGGGCGACCGCACCAAGAAGATGATCATCGCCGACATGGATTCGACGATGATCACGGTCGAATGCATCGATGAACTCGCCGACTATGCCGGGCTGAAGCCCGAGATTGCGGCGATCACCGAGCGCGCGATGCGCGGCGAACTGGATTTCCGCGCGGCGTTGATCGAGCGCGTCGGGCTGCTGGCGGGAATGCCCGAGGCGACCTTGGTCGAATGCCGGATGGAGCGGGTCAAGCTGACCCGCGGGGCGCGGACGTTGGTGCAGACGATGAAGGCGCATGGCGCCTGGTCGGTGCTGGTGTCGGGCGGCTTCATGCCCTTCGCGGGGCCGGTTGGCGAAGCGATCGGGTTCGACAAGGTGCTGGCGAACGAGCTGGAGATAAAGGGCGGCAAGCTGACCGGGCGGGTGATCGAGCCGATCGTCGACAGCGCCGCAAAGCTGGAGGCGCTGAAAGCCGAGGCGGCGAAGCACAGCCTGCCGCTCGCCGAGACGCTGGCGGTGGGTGACGGCGCGAACGACATCCCGATGATCACATCGGCGGGGCTGGGGATCGGCTATCATCCGCACCCTGCGGCGGGCGAGGCCGCCGACGCCGCGATCCGCCACCATGACCTGACGGCCTTGCTGTGGGCGCAGGGCTATCCGCGGCGTGATTGGGTGATGGGGTAGGGCGGCAGCTGACGGCCGGAAGCGGCCATAAAGCCCTCTCCCTTTGGGAGAGGGTGTCCGAGGTTAGATTTCAGTGTGGACGGGTGATCCCCTCACCCAACTTCGGCTAGGTTGCTGCGCAACCAAGCCTGCGTCCCTCTCCCGACGGGAGAGGGGAAAGGCCGCTCACCACCCCAAAGCCGACGATCACGGACCAGATCCCGCCTGGTCCTGCCCACCCATAATTTCACGGGTCAGCCATCCCCGGAACTGCGCCATCGCATCGGTCTCGGTTCGCGACATCAGGCGGGTGAGCCAGTAGCGGCCGGCGTCGATAGTCAGCGCAAAAGGCTGCACCAGCGTTTCCGTCGCCAGTTCGCGCGCGAACATGGCGGGCGGGGCGAGGGCGATGCCCTGGCCCGCGGCGGCGGCCGCCGCCATCAGGGCGCTGCTGTCGAACATCGGGCCGCGCAGCACCGGCGCAGCCAGTCCCGCGGCGGCGAACCAAAGCGCCCATTCGTCGGCGCGGTAAGAACGGAGCAGGCGTTCGGGAATCAGATCGGCGGGGGTCTTGAGCCGTGCGGCGGTTGCGGGGGTACAGAGCGGCGCCAGCGGGGCGGCGAGCAGGGGATCGGCGTGGGTGCCGTGCCAGGCGCCGTCGCCGAAGCGGATCGCGAAATCGAGCGCCTCGCCTGCCAGATCGACGCGGTTGTTGTTGGTCGAGATGCGCAGGTCAATGCCGGGATGGGTGCGGGCGAAGGCGTCGAGACGCGGGAGCAGCCAGCCGGTGGCGAAGGTGCCGACGACCCCGACCTTCAGGACCTCGCGAAACCGCCCGTCCGCATATTGATCGAGCGTCGCGGCGACGCGGTCGAAGGCATCGGCGACGGCGGGGACCAGCGACTGCCCCTCGTCGGTCAGTGCCAGCCCGCGCGGCAAGCGATGGAACAGGCGGGTGCCAAGGCGGCGTTCGAGCTGCGCGACCTGATGGCTGACCGCGCCCTGGCTGACGCACAGCTCGATTGCGGCGCGGGTGAAGTTGAGGTGGCGCGCAGCGGCGTCGAAGGCGCGCAGGGCGTTCAAGGGGAGTTGGGCGCGGTCCATCGCCCATCCATGAATAAATCTCATGGCTTTGTCGAGAAATGATGCTTTGTCGCGCGGTTACCGGCTTGGTTATCTGGCGGCGAAGGGAGCCATATATGATTACCATGATGACCGTCGCCGCCTGGTTGGCCGGTATACAGCCGATGCCGCTGCCCATCGTCGAAATGCCCGATGCCGCGATGGTTGCGGGCGGGGTGAGCGCTGCT
>JAHCKJ010000314.1 GCA_026125835.1 Sphingopyxis sp. | reverse complement strand
TCACGCGGCACCGTCTCGCCTAATCCTTTGCATCGAGAAACCGAAAAGCGACGGGAGACCTGCATTGACCGACCTGCCTGATACCAATCTGACCATGCTGACCCTGGTCAAGCCCGAGGGCGAGCTGGAGGTGTCGCTCGAACTGCGTCCAATGCCGACGCCCAAGTCGCACGAGGTGCTGGTCAAGATTCTCGCGACGCCGATCAACCCGTCGGACCTGGGCCTGTTGTTCGGCGGCGCCGATATGGCCACCGCGCGCGCTTCGACCCGCGACGGCCTGCCGGTAATCACCGCCGATATTCCGCCTGCCGGGATGCGCGCGATGGGTGGGCGGATCGGCGAGGCGCTGGCGATCGGTAACGAAGGTTGCGGCACCGTCGTCGCGGCGGGCGATTCGCCCGAGGCGCAGGCGCTGCTGGGCAAGACCGTCGCGCTGATCGGCGGCGAAATCTACGCCGAATATCGCTGCCTGCCCGCGCAGATGTGCATGGTGCTGCCCGATGGCACCGATCCGAAAGACGGCGCCTCGTGCTTCGTCAACCCGCTGACCAGCCTGGCCTTTACCGAAACGATGAAGAATGAAGGGCACAGCGCGATCGTCCACACCGCCGCGGCATCGAACCTGGGCCAGATGCTGGTCAAGATTTGTGCCAAGGATGGCATCCCGCTTGTCAATATCGTGCGCAGCGACGCTCAGGTCGACATTCTGAAGGGCATTGGCGCGACGCATATCGTCAACAGCAGCGCCGACGACTTCATCGACCGGCTGACCGCCGCGATCGTCGCCACCGGGGCAACGATCGGATTCGACGCGATCGGCGGCGGCAAGCTGGCGGGCCAGATCCTCTCCGCCATGGAAGTTGCTGCGGTCAAGCGGATGACGACATACAGCCGCTATGGGTCGGACACGTTCAAACAGGTCTATATTTACGGCGCGCTCGACCTGGGGCCGACGATCCTCAATCGGTCGTTCGGCCTGACTTGGTCGCTGTCGGGCTTCCTGCTGACGCCCTTCCTGCAAAAAGCGGGGATGGAAACCAATCTGCGTTTGCGCAAGCGCGTCGTCGACGAGCTGACGACCACGTTCAAGAGTCATTACAGTCATGAAATTTCGCTGACCGACGCGCTGTCGCTGGATGTCGCCCATGCCTATAATGCGAAGCGGACGGGTGAGAAATATCTGATCCGGCCATAGGGCAGTCGTTCTGGCTTCTTATCCTCCCCGTCGCGCAGCTATGGTGAGGATCGTTTTCCGCTCGTCATCCCGGACTTGATCCGGGGTCAAGGACGACGGTGTAGCTATGGATCCCGGATCACGTCCGGGATGACGAATGTCCGGAAACGACCAAAACACGACATTTATAGCATCGTCATCCTGAACTTGTTTCAGGATCCATGGCCGGTCGGTTCCTTGGGCGCCGCGCCAAATTCGAGCTCGGGCCATGGATGCTGAAACAAGTTCAGCATGACGAAGGATGGTGAACGCACATCCGATCCCACCCAAAAACAGTCGCTCTCGATCTTCTGAGGTGGTTTCTACCGCTTCATGCACTGCCGCACATCGTCGCGCTTATATTCGCTGCAATTCCACAGCGCCTTTTCGAACCCCGCCTTGTCGTCGCGCAGGTAGGAAAAGGTCATCGCGGCGCGCTGGGTGTCGCTCATCGCGTCGCTGTCGGGTTTCAGCACCGGATTGGTCCAGCCCATGAATTTGCAATAGGGCTTGTCGCCGCACAGCCTGAGCGCGGTGGTGACGAAGCTTTCGGGCGCGGCGCGGCGGTCGAGCTGGGTGTAGATGGTGTCGCGGCCCGTTGCTTCACCGGCGCCGGCCACGACGCGCGCTTCGCCCACCGCGGCATTGGCATCGACGCCGGTTGCCAGCTCGGTGGGCAATCCGAGTGCCATGGCGTGCAGCGGCGAGATCGCGGCGAGCTTTGCGACCGGCCCGTCGCCGCCCGAAACCGCACCACGGAATGCGCCCGGAGTGCCCCAATAGCCTGGCCAGCGGAAGAACAGATGCGTGTCGACGATCGCGATCTTTTCGAGGCTGTCGCTCCAATAGGGACGCACCCAATCGGTGTGATAATGGGTGGCGAGGCCGACGGGCGGGTAGGTGCCGCCCGACAGCATCAGGTCGGCGTTGTTGCGGGCGCGCTGCCACGCCGCGTCCGAATAGCGGCGGTTCAACGCGCCGTCACAGGTGAAAGTGAACTGGCAGCCGGTGACGCGTTCGGAGCCCTGGAACACCACGCCGCAGATCGATTTGGGGAAGGCAGGGTGGCGGGCGCGGTTGATGACGACCTGGCCGACCGCCTGCTGGCCCTTGGCATCATCGCCCGCTTCGTAAAGCATCGCGGCGGCGAGGCAGTCGCGCGCGCGCGCCTTGGCATCGCCGGTTCCGGCGTAGATGAAGGGGCGCGGGGCGACGAAACCCCTGGTGATCAGCGCGATGCGCGCATTGGCGGCGCGGGCGTCGTCCTCCGCCACCGGGGCGAATTCCATCGGCAGCACGTCGGGGACGACATCGGGGGGCGGCGCGACGGGCT
>JAHCKJ010000313.1 GCA_026125835.1 Sphingopyxis sp. | reverse complement strand
ACGGCACGATCTTTCCGCCCGACTGGCGGGTGACGACCTTTTGTTTCGCGCTGTGTTTTGCCTGCATGTTGCTGCCGATCGGGACGCAGGCGCGCACCGGACTGGTCTGTCTGGCGGTGCTGGCGGTACTGTCGCTGCGTGCGGTCAAGAACCGCTTTCTCTACATTACCGCGGCAGGATTGCTGGCGATCGCAGCCATCCCCTTTCTGCCGCAAAGCTTTACCGAGCGGATGGAGACGATCCAGGGTTACAAGTCCGACCAGTCGGCATCGACGCGCGTCGCGGTGTGGGCGTGGACGTGGGAATACGCCAAGGAGCACCCGTTCGGCGGCGGGTTCGAGGCCTATATCCAGAACCGGCTGCGCGTCGAAACGACGGGATCGGGATATGACCCCGACAACCCGCAGAATGCCGAAACCGCGGTGCATGACGAACAATCGCGCGCCTATCACTCGAGTTATTTCGAGATGCTGGGCGAACAGGGTTATCCGGGCCTCGCGCTGTGGCTGCTGCTGCATATCGTCGGCATCGTCCAGATGGAACGGCTGAGGCGCCGTTATCTGAAAACTCGGCGCGCCGAGGAACAATGGATCGCGCCGCTGGCGACCGCGCTCCAGCACGGCCATATCGTCTATATGGTCGGGTCGCTGTTCGTCGGCATCGCGTTCCAGCCGTTCATTTACATGATGCTGGCGCTGGAGATGGGCCTGTCGACCTATTGCCGCCGCCGCGAACAGGAGGCGGGATGGCGCCCGCTGACCGCGCGGCCGGCGCAGGTGCCGGCGCGGCACTCGCTGCCCGACGCGCGCTGACGCGGAACCAAAGGTCCGGGCGGCGCGCTCATGCGCCATGCCCGCGCCCTATCGACGACCAGCTGCCCGGTTTGACGCCGACGCCAAATATCTTTCGCGTTACGAGCGCGGATTTTTGACCTATCTGGAGCGGGCGCCCGATGCCGCGGCGCTGCTTCGTTCCGCCTGACCAGATCCACGAGGACCGACTTGACCTTTTCCATCCTTGCCGCAGCGACCGCCGCCAAACCCGTGTCGACCCGATCCGACGCCGCATCCAACCCGATCGACGACATCCGCGCCTGGTGGGACAGCAGCGTTGCCTGGGTCAACAGCCACTGGCTGGACATCGGCATCGCGATTGCCGCGGGGCTGGCCGTTTATTTCCTGTTGTCGATGACCCGTCGCTTTGCCTTGAAGCGCGCGCAGGCGGCGCCGGGCGAATTCACCCTGACCCATATTGTCGGCCGGGTGATCCACAAGACCAAATCGCTGGTGCTTGCCGTCGTCGCGGTGCGGCTGGTCGCGGGCTATGCCCAGCCGCCGTCGATCGTCATGCACGTCATCCAGCTGGTGTTTACCGTCGCGGTGGTGCTGCAGGTCGCGATCTGGGCGCGCGAGATCATTCTGGGCCTGATCCAGCGCCGCGCTTCCGAGGGGCATAACGAAACGCTGTCGAACGCGATGGGGATCATCCGCCTGCTGATCAGCGTCGCGCTGTTCGCGATCGCGGCGATCGTCATCCTCGACAATATGGGGGTGAATGTCACCGGCCTGGTCGCGGGTCTGGGCATCGGCGGCATCGCGATCGGCCTCGCCGCGCAGGGCATTTTTTCGGACCTGTTCGCGTCGCTGTCGATCATTTTCGACCGCCCGTTCCGCGTCGGCGAGACGATCCGGTACGATACCAGCACCGCGACGGTCGAACGCATCGGCCTGAAAAGCACGCGGCTGCGGTCAATCAACGGCGAGCTGCTGGTAGTGTCGAATACCAATTTGCTGGCAAAGGAGATCACCAATTTCGCGCATCTTCAGCGCCGCCGGGTGATTTTCCCGATCGCCGTCATCTATCAGACGACGCCGACGATGCTGCGCGGCCTGCCGTCGCTGCTGGAAGAACAGGTCCGGGCGGCGGGGCACGAGTTCATCCGGTCGAGTTTCGTGACCTTTGGCCAGTCGAGCCTGGACTTCGAATTGCTGTTCGATGTGTACAGCGAGGATTTCGATGTCGTCACCGCAGCCCGCACCGACGTCGGTATCCGGGTCATCGAGGCGATGACCGCCGCAGGTTACGAATTCGCCTATCCCACCCAGACGACCTTTACCGCCGCACCCGACGGAACGATGATTCTGCCCTATGCCGAAAGCGTCACGATGACGCGGTCCAAGCCCGCCGCCGACTGACGCTACGGCAGCGGGGCCGCGGGGCTTGGCCCTTGTGCAACGCGGCAAGACCGGCCTAGAACGCGCCCCGAAACAGTGATCGAGGGGAAAAGCGATGGCTACCATCACGCCGCAGGAATTGCAGGCCAAGGTCGGCGAGCATCTGGGCACGTCGGATTGGGTGCTGGTCGATCAAGAGATGATCAACAAGTTCGCCGATGCGACCGGCGACCACCAGTTCATCCATATCGACGAGGAAAAGGCCAGGCTGACCCCGTTCGGCGGGACGATCGCGCACGGTTTCCTGACGCTGTCGCTGCTGTCGGCCATGGCCTTCGAGACGGTGCCCCAGCTTGAAGGCGCCGAGATGGGCATCAACCAGGGTTTTGACACGGTCCGCTTCG
>JAHCKJ010000312.1 GCA_026125835.1 Sphingopyxis sp. | reverse complement strand
CCTTGCGATGAACGAGGGCGGCGTCTTTACCGCGATCGTCGCGCAGGCGAAGGCTGCCTTGCCCAAGGCCGCCTGATCGCCCTTCGGGATGTAACGCAAAAAGGGCGGTCCCGCGGGGCCGCCCTTTTTCGTTGGCGAAGGGACGCCCGTTCAACGACCCTTCGGGGTTGATTGACACGCCGGTTCGGTGCAAGCGGCGGCCCGGGCAAAGGCCGGTTTTCCGCCGCCGCCAGCCTGACAGATGGACCAGCGCGACACGCAAGCGGCGCCAGGCGGCGCTTCTTCGCCACAGGACGAATGACGATGACCGATTATCAGGCGATGCAGGCAGAGCTGGTGGGCGATATCAACGCCGCCCCCGATCTCGACGCGCTCGAGGCGCTGCGCATCGCGGCGCTCGGCAAGACGGGAAGCGTGTCCGCCCTGCTCAAGACGCTCGGCAGCCTGTCCCCTGACGAACGGCAGACCGTCGGCCCGCGGATTCACGGCCTGCGCGAAGCCGTCAGCGATGCGATCGCCGGACGCAAGGCCGCGCTCGAAGCCGCGGCACTGGAAGCACGGCTGGCAACCGAGCGGCTCGATATGTCGCTGCCCGCCGATGACGCGCCCAAGGGCAGCGTGCATCCGGTCAGCCAGGTGATGGACGAACTCGCCGAAATCTTTGCCGACATGGGCTTTGCGGTCGCCACGGGGCCGGAGATCGAGGACGACTGGCACAATTTCACCGCGCTCAATATCCCCGAGACGCATCCGGCGCGCGCAATGCACGACACCTTCTATTTCCCCGACGCGAACGCCGACGGACAAAAGATGCTTCTGCGCACGCACACGTCGCCGGTGCAGATCCGCGCCATGATGACGCAGGAACCGCCGATCCGCATCATCGCCCCCGGCCGCGTCTATCGCAGCGACAGCGACGCGACGCACACACCGATGTTCCACCAGGTCGAAGGCCTCGTCATCGACCGCGGCATCCACATGGGCCACCTGAAGTGGACGCTTGAGACGTTCCTGAAGGCCTATTTCGAGCGCGACGACATCGTGCTGCGCCTGCGCCCGAGCTATTTCCCCTTCACCGAACCGTCGGCGGAAGTGGACGTCGGCTACAAACAGGAAAAGGGTCGCCGCATCGTTGGCGGGCACGGCGACGACGAAGGCCATGCGTGGATGGAGCTGCTGGGCAGCGGGATGGTGAACCGCCGCGTCATCGCCAATTGCGGGCTCGATCCCGACGAATGGCAGGGCTTTGCCTTCGGGGTCGGGGTCGACCGGCTGGCGATGCTGAAATATGGCATGGACGACCTGCGCGCCTTTTTCGACGGCGACCTGCGCTGGCTGGCACATTAAGGGTTCGGCGCGCTGAGTGTCCCGACGCTGAGCGGGGGGATTTCGGCATGAAGATCACCCTCGACTGGCTCAAAGAGCATCTGGAAACATCGGCGAGCGTCAGCGAGGTTGTCGATACGCTCAACCGCATCGGCCACGAAGTCGAAGGCGTCGAGAATCCCGCCGACAAGCTCAAAGGCTTCCGCGTCGCCAAGGTGCTGACCGCCGAGAAACATCCGCAGGCCGACAAATTGCAGGTGCTCACCGTCGATAGCGGCGACGGCGGCGCGCCGCTGACCGTCGTGTGCGGTGCGCCCAACGCGCGCGCGGGCCTCGTCGGCGTGCTCGGGCTGCCCGGCGCGGTGGTGCCCGCGAACGGCATGGAATTGAAGGTCGCGGCGGTGCGCGGGGTCGAATCGAACGGCATGATGTGCTCGACGCGCGAGCTGGAACTGGGCGACGACCATGACGGGATTATCGAGCTTCCCGCCGATGCGCCCGTCGGCACGCCCTTCGCCGATTACAGCGGCGCGGGCGATCCGGTGATCGACATTTCGATTACCCCGAACCGGCAGGATTGCATGGGCGTGCGCGGCATCGCGCGCGACCTCGCCGCCGCCGGGCTCGGCACGCTGAAGCCGCTCGCCGTCCCGACGATCGCGGGCCAAGGCGCGCCCGCGACCGAAATCGCTACCCTCGATCCCGAAGGCTGCCCCGCCTTTTACGGCCGCACGATTAGCGGCGTCACCAACGGCAGCGCCCCCGAATGGATGCGCCGCCGCCTGGAAGCGGTCGGACAACGCTCGATCTCGGCGCTTGTCGACATCAGCAATTATGTGATGTTCGACCTCGGCCGCCCGAGCCATATCTATGACCGCGCCAAGCTGACCGGTCCGCTCGTCGCGCGCCGCGCCAAAGCGGGCGAGACGGTCACCGCGCTCAACGGCAAGGACTATGTGCTGACCGACACGATGACGGTGATCGCCGACGAGCGCGGCGTCCACGACATCGCGGGCATCATGGGCGGCGAGCATAGCGGGTGCAGCGAGACGACGAGCGACGTGCTGATCGAGGTCGCCTATTTCACCCCCGAACGCATCGCGCTGACCGGACAGGCGCTGGCACTGACCAGCGACGCGCGCAGCCGTTTCGAGCGCGGGGTCGATCCGGCGTTTCTGGATGACGCGACCGCGATCGTCACCGCGCATGTGCTGGCGATCTGCGGCGGCACGCCGTCGATGGTCACGCGCGCCGGGACACCGC
>JAHCKJ010000311.1 GCA_026125835.1 Sphingopyxis sp. | reverse complement strand
AACCGACGACGGCTGGTGGCTGCTGTCGGCCAAAACCGGCTATGCCCGCCACGGCCTTTCGGTGCAGGACATGATGCTGTGGAACCGCGCCGGAGAGCCGGTGCTGAGCGGCAGCCAGGCGATCGCGATTTACGCCTGAACCGCCGCGGGCAGCGCGATCACCGCGTCCAGACCGCCGCCGGCACGATTGCGGAGCGTCAGCTCGCCGCCCTCGCCCTCGGCGATGTCGCGCGCAATCGACAGCCCCAGCCCCGACCCGCCGGTCGCCCGGTTGCGCGACTGCTCACCTCGCGCGAAGGGTTCGACCAGCGTCCGAATCTGATCGTCGGTCAGGCCGGGACCATCGTCCGACACGATGATCCGCACGAAGCCCGCATCCCGTTCGACCGACAAGCGCGCGCGGGCGCCATAAGCCGCAGCATTGTCGATCAGGTTGCGCAGCGCACGGCGCAGCAGCAACGGGCGCGCGACCACGACAGCATCGGCCGCCGCAGCCACAGTCACATCCTTGCCGCGTTCGCGACAGTCGGCCGCCAGTTCCTCCACCAGACCGCGTAGCGCCACCGGTTCGCGCGATTCCGTCCCCGCGCCGGAGCGCGCGAGTGCCAATATGTCGGTCAGAATCGCGGTCATTTCCTCGATCGAGGCGATCATCTTGTCACGCAGCACCTCGTCATCAATCTGTTCGACCCGCACCCGCAGGCTGGCGAGCGGGGTGCGCAGATCGTGCCCGACGGCGCCGAGCATCCGGTCCTTGTCCGACAGCATTGTCGCGATCCGGGCGCGATAGGCGTTGAACGCAGTGATGAGGTCGCGCACGTCGGACGGCCCCTCCTCCTCCAGCGGCGTCGCATCGCGCAGCGCCGGATTGGCCCGCGCGGCGCGCGTCAGGTCGCGCAGCGGTGCAGCGGCGCGCCAGGCAATGACCATGATGGGTACCAGGAGCAGCAGATAGAGGGACAGGGTCTGCCAAAGCAGAAACCCCTGCAGCCGGTCGCCGCTCGTCGGGATGCGGCCGCGTACCGCAATGTAGCGACCGTCGATCTGCGCCGACACGATCACCGTCCGGCCCGGAAAGTCGGGGCGCGCGCGATACCGCTGCGGCAGCGCCCACGCATCCACCGACTGCACCGCGACATCGGCTTCGCCGAGCAGCTTGGCGACATAATCCGCGAGATCGCGCAGCGGCACCGCGCCGGTCGGGACAGCGATCTGCCGGTCGGAGATCACCAGCTTTGGCGGATCGCGGCGATCACCGTTATCGATGCGCTCGCGCCATTTCGGTGCCCTTTCTCCACGTCGTTCGCGTTCCATCGCATCGATGATCCGCGCCACCGCCATGCCGCCGCCATGCGCCAGCGTCTGCTGTTTCTGTCCGCGGACCAGCAGCGCAAAGTTGATCGCCTGTGCCACGAACAGCATCAGCGCCACCGCGACGACGAGCTGGCCGACCAAGCTGCGGGGCCAGAGGCGAAGCCTCATCCTGTCGCTCCGATCCGCTTCACTTCGCAGGCCAGCGTATAGCCGCCGCCCCATACGGTCTTGACGATCTGCGGATGCGCGGGATCGACCTCGATCTTCTTGCGCAACCGGCTGACCAGATTGTCGATGGCGCGGTCAAAAATGTCGGCCTCGCGCCCGCGGACCAGATCGAGCAGGCGGTCGCGGCTCATCACCTGGCGCGGATGGCGGACCAGCGCGTGCAGCAGATGATATTCGCCCGACGACAGGGCGACTTCGTTGCCCGCCGCATCGACCAGCACCCGCTCGACCTCGCGCAAGATCCAGTCGGCAAAGACATAGGATACGCCCCCCGGGTCGAGCGTGCGTCCGCCATGCTGCGTCCGCCGCAGCACGGTGCGGATGCGCGCGACCAACTCGCGCGGATTGAACGGTTTGACGACATAATCGTCGGCACCGATCTCCAACCCGATGATCCGTTCGGTATCCTCGGCGCGCGCGGTCAGCAGAATCACCGGGATCGCACTTGTTTCGCGCAGGTGCCGCGTCAGCGACAGACCATCCTCGCCCGGCATCATGATGTCGCTGACCACCAGGTCAGCGCCCTGCGCGCGCAGCACCGATCGCGCCTCCGCCGCGCTGGCGGCGTCAGTGACCGCAAAGCCCTGCGCCGTCAGATATTCGGCGAGCGGTTCGCGAATCGACGGTTCGTCGTCGATCAGCAAGATACGTGGGGTGCCAATATCGGTCATCGTGTTTTCGTCCGGAAAATAATTCGCCCTCCGGTCCGACGGACCGATGGGCGATAGCTGGCAGGGAGCCGCGGCGAAGGCAATGCCGGGAGGGGAAAGACGCTCGCCGCCGCTGCGGATCCCGCCAGATTATTGCGCGTTAGGTGCGGTGGTGCCGCGCTGGGCGCGCCACGCAGCGCGCTGCGCCTGGCGCTCCTCGGCGGTCACCACGCCATCCTTGTTCGTATCGGCGGCGTCGAAGCGGGCGAGCGCTGCGGTCTGGAATTCGGCGAGGCTGATAGCCTTGTTACCGTCCGCTCCGCGCATCATGCGGCCACCCATGGCATGGTGGCCACCGCGCTTGCCCGGACCGCGCAGAGCCTGACGCTTGCCGTCGCGGG
>JAHCKJ010000310.1 GCA_026125835.1 Sphingopyxis sp. | reverse complement strand
CCGCGTTTAACGCAAAGCTGGGATTCTCGGTCGTCGCGCCGACGAGCACCACCGTTCCGCGCTCGACATAGGGCAGGAATCCGTCCTGCTGCGCGCGATTGAAACGATGGATTTCGTCAACAAACAGCAGGGTGCGCTTACCCGCCCGCGCCATCTTGTCGGCATCGGCAAAAGCCTGGCGGAGGTCGGCGACGCCCGAAAAAACGGCGGACAACGCCGAAAACCGCATGTCGACAGCCTTGGCCAACAGGCGCGCGATCGTCGTCTTTCCGGTTCCCGGTGGCCCCCACAAAATGATCGAAGACAATTGCCCCGCGGCCACCATCCGGCCGATCGCCCCTTCGGGACCGGTCAGATGCTCCTGGCCCACCACATCGCCAAGCGTCGCGGGGCGGAGTCGTTCGGCGAGCGGGATTGCCCCGGTAGCATCTGGCGGTGCCGCCCCCGCGTCGTCGCTTTCGAACAGGTCCGCCGCCATCGCCGGACTAGTCCGCCCGCCGCTGTTTCTGGCGGATCAGCCGCAAATAGGTGTCAGCCACCGCCTGGTTGATCGCGTCCCATTGATAGGCGCCGCTTTCGGCGACCGCGGCGGCGCCGTGCCGGTGACGCAGCGCCGGATCGACACAATATTGTTGAAGATGGTCGGCGAAACCGCTGATCGAGCCGGGTGCGACGAGAAAACCGGTTTGTCCCTGTTTGACGATGCTGGCGCTGCCCGTGGCGCGCGCCGCGACGACCGGCAATCCGCAGGCCATCGCTTCAAGCGTCACATTGCCAAAGGTTTCGGTCACCGACGGGTTGAAGAAGATATCGCACGACGCCAGCGCGCGTGCGAGGTCGGCACCGCCCTGAAAGCCGACAAAACTGGCGCTGGACAGGCGCGATTCGAACCACTCGCCTGCCGGTCCCTCGCCGATCACGACAACGTGATGCGCGACGCCGCGCCGGGCGAGTGCGTCGATGGTGTCGGCGAATACATCGAGCCCCTTTTCCATCACCAAGCGCCCGAGAAAAGCGATGACAGGCAGGTCGTCAGCGATGCCGAGCGATCGCCGCCAATCGAGATCGCGCCGGTCGGGGCGGAATACGTCCTGCTCGACACCGCGGGTCCAGATCCCGATGTCATAGTTCATGCGCTGGTCGCGGAGGACCTGGGCAAAGCTTTCCGATGGTGCGATCAGGGCGTCGCATTTGCGATACAGTTTGCGCAGCCATGCGACCACGAGCGGCTCGAGGAACGACAGGTTATAGTAACGAAAATAGGTTTCGAAGCGCGTGTGGACCGAACAGGCGACCGGTATCCGCCGCCGCCGCGCCCACGCCGCGGCCTGTCGCGAAACGCGGTCGGGGCTCGAGATATGAAGGATGTTCGGCGCAAAATCGGCGATATCTTGCCGCACGCGGACCGAAAAACTCGCCGGGATGCGATACTCGCTGCGACCGGGGATGGCGAAGGACGGGACGCTGACCAGATCGCC
This sequence comes from Sphingopyxis sp., assembly GCA_026125835.1. Taxonomy (GTDB): domain Bacteria; phylum Pseudomonadota; class Alphaproteobacteria; order Sphingomonadales; family Sphingomonadaceae; genus Sphingopyxis. The sequence continues at coordinate 1,125 of JAHCKJ010000310.1, read as the reverse complement.
GGTCGGTTCGAAATCGGGATCGTCAACGGTGGGCGAATAGACCCGCACTGCCGCACCATGCGCCAGCAGAAAACCGACCAGACGGTTCAGCGCCTTGTTGGCGCCGTCGGTGGTCATGTTGTAATTGCCGCTGAACAGCGCGATACGCAGGTCGGAAACGTCCATTGTTGCTGCGCTAGTCGTTCAGGCGCGCAAAGGCAATTCGTCAGAACTCGCCGCCGCGCTCCGTTCCGGCTTCCAGGTCGACGACAACCGGAGGGTGCAAGCGGACGCGGTGAACGCGACGCTCGTCGGCTTCGGTCACCTCGAGCCGCCACCCGCTGGGGTGGAGCAGAATCTCCCCGACCTCCGGAACATGGCCGGCCAGCACGGCGGCGAGGCCGCCAAGCGTATCGACGTCTTCCTCGACCTCGGCCAGTCGCGGGTCGATCGCCTCGCCGACGTCGTCGAGTTCGGCGCGCGCGTCCGCCTCCCAACTCCCGTCCTCGCAGGGTGCGAACAGCGCGGTGGGCTCGTCGTCATGCTCGTCCTCGATCTCGCCGACGATTTCCTCGACCAGATCCTCGATCGTCAGCAGGCCTTCGGTCCCCGAATATTCGTCGATGACGATCGCGAGATGGGTGCGCTTGGCGCGCATTTCGGCGAGCAGGTCGAGCACGCCCATCGATTGCGGAACATAAAGCGGCTGGCGGATGAGGTCGATCAGCGGCGGTGGCGGACGCCCTTCGGCGAGCACCGCGAACACGTCCTTGACGTGGATCATCCCGACCACCTCGTCGAGATTCTCGCGGTACACCGGCAGGCGGCTATGCCCCGCGTCCGCAAAAGCCGCGACGATGTCGGCAAAGTCGGCGCTTTCCGGAATGGCGATGATGTCGGCGCGCGGGACCGCGACATCGTCTACCGTCTGCTCGCCGAAATGAAGCAGATTGCGCAGCATCTTGCGCTCGATGGGCGACAAATCCCCGACGATATTGCTGCCGCGCCGGTCCTGCCCGTCCTCTTCGGCCTCGTCGATGACGTCCTCGATCTGTTCGCGGAGCGACGGTTCGTTGTTACCGCCAAAAAGCAAATGTTTGAGCCCGGACAAAAGTCCGGATCTACTGTCTTCTTCCGATCGGTTCG
>JAHCKJ010000031.1 GCA_026125835.1 Sphingopyxis sp. | reverse complement strand
GCAGCGACGATGCGAAAATCGGCGGAATCACGCCCGCGATGTTGACCTTCAGCGGCAGGTGGCTGCGGTCGGCCTGCATCACCCCGCGCTGCGTCGCGCGCTTGGGATATTGCACCAGCACGCGGCGCTGGGCGCGTTCCATGAAGCTGATGAAGGCGATGATCGCGACCGCACCGACAAGGACCGCAACAACTACACCGCCGCCCATCGACCCTTCGCGGACCTGCGTGAACATCTGCGAAAAGCTGCGCGGCAACTGCGCGAGGATGCCCGCCATGATGATCAGCGACACGCCGTTGCCGATCCCGCGCGCGGTGATTTGTTCGCCGAGCCACATCAGGAACAAGGTGCCGCCGACAATCGAAATGACCGCGCCGACGCGGAACATCATGCCGGGGTCGACGACCGCGGCAATACCCTGGCTGGCGCCCAGCGTTTCGAGCCCGACGGCAATGAAATAGCCCTGGATCGCGGTGAGGAACACGGTGCCGTAGCGGGTGTATTGATTGAGCTTCTTGCGCCCGCTTTCGCCCTCTTTCTTGAGCGCGGCGAGCGTCGGCGAGAGCGCCGCCGCCAGCTGCACGACGATCGACGCCGTAATATAGGGCATCACGCCGAGCGCGATGATGCTCATGCGCTCCAGGCTGCCGCCCGAGAAAGTGTTGAAGATGTCGAGGACGCCGCCCGAAGCGGCCTGGCTGTACAGCGTCGACAGCGCGACCGGATCGATGCCGGGCAGCGGCACGAACGACAGGAAACGAAACACGATCAGCGCGCCGATCGTGAACCAGATGCGGTTCTTGAGTTCGGTCGCCTGACCGAATTTCGAGAAATTGAGGTTGGAAGCAAACTGGTCGGCGCGAGAGGCCATGGGTGTTTTCCTCGAGGATATTCCGGACCGCGCCCCCCGCGACCCGGCGCCTATGTGCGTTCGCCGGTCACGAAGCGCAAGGGGAAAGGCCTATTTTGCAACGCAACCCGTCGGCGCGGGCCGCACATCCGTTCATGTCGAACGGGAAACCGATGATCGTCGAACGACAAAGGGGCGGTCCCTGCGCGGGGCCGCCCCTTGTCTGATTATTCCGCCTTCGCCTTGGCGCGGCGCTGGGCCTTCTTGCCTTCGGGCGCCGCTTCCTTGACTTCGGGAAGCTCGACCTTGCCGCCAGCCTTTTCGACCGCTTCGATCGCGCCCTTCGACGCACCGGCAACCGCAAAGGTCAGCTTGGCGGTGAGTTCGCCCTTGGCAAGCAGGCGGACGCCGTCCTTGCCGCCGCGGGCAACGCCGGCGGCCTTGAGCGCGGCGTGATCGACCGTCTTCTTGGCATCGAGCTTCTTCGCATCGACCAGCTTCTGGATCATGCCCAGATTGACGATGGCAAAATCCTTGCCGAAGATATTGTTGAAGCCGCGCTTCGGAATGCGCATGTGGAGCGGCATCTGACCGCCCTCGAAGCCGTTGATCGCGACGCCGCTGCGGGCCTTCTGGCCCTTTTGGCCGCGTCCGGCGGTCTTGCCCTTGCCCGAGCCGATACCGCGGCCGACCCGCATCCGGCCCTTGCGGGCACCGGCGTTGTCACGAAGTTCGTTAAGCTTGATCGTCATTCTGCACTCGCTTTCGCTTTGTTCGCGCTGGGAACCGCCCTGTCCGATCTGGGACTAGTCCGGTTCGATTTCACTCGACGGCTGAAAGCCGGGGTATGCCCCGGCCTTGTCCATCACGATGGCCTGGGCAACATAGCCCCGACCGTCGACGCAGGTGATCGACGGGCTGCCGTGAAGTTGCCACCCCCGGTTGAGCAGTCCCTCGACGCGCGCGCAAAAGGCGGCGTCATCGGGACCGGTCAACAGGCGGTAGAGCTTCATTCAGCCCTCGACGACTTCCACCATATGCGGCAGCTTGCGGATCATGCCGCGCACTTCCGGGGTGTCGACCAGTTCGACCTCGCGGTGCATCTTGCCCAGGCCAAGCCCGGTCAGGATGGCGCGCTGGCCCTTGGGACGACGGATCGGCGAACCGATCTGGCGGATCTTGATCTTCTTGTCGGCCATCGTCTTACTCCGTCACCGCCGCGGCTTCGGCTTCGGCTGCGCGGTCGGATGCACCGCCGCGCTTGATCAGATCCGACACCTTCTTGCCGCGACGCTGCGCGACCGACTTGGGGCTGGTCTGTTCGCCGAGCGCCTCGAAGGTCGCGCGGATCATGTTATAGGGGTTCGAGGTGCCGTTCGACTTGGTCACCACGTCGGCCACGCCCAGCGATTCGAACACGGCGCGCATCGGACCACCGGCGATGATGCCGGTCCCGGCGGGTGCCGAGCGGACGGTGACGAGGCCGGCGCCGAAATGGCCGCGGCCATCGTGGTGCAGCGTACGGCCGTCGCGCAGCGGAACGCGGATCATCGCCTTTTTGGCAGCAGCGGTCGCCTTCGAAATGGCTTCGGGCACTTCGCGCGCCTTGCCATGACCGAAACCTGCGCGGCCCTTGCCGTCGCCGACGACGACGAGCGCAGCGAAACCGAAGCGCTTGCCGCCCTTGACGGTTTTCGAGACGCGGTTGATGTGGACGAGCTTTTCGATCAGCTCTTCGCCGCCTTCTTCGTCGCGGGGGCGACGGTCGTCGCGGCGGCCACGGCCACCGTCACGTCCGCCACGACCGCCGTCGCGGCCGCCGCCACGGCCGCGGCGCGGAGCCTGGCCCTCGGTGGCTGCCTCGGGGGCGCCTTCGGCGTTCTGAATTTCGTCTGCCATGATTAGAACTCCAATCCGCCTTCGCGTGCCGCGTCGGCCAGCGCCTTGATGCGCCCGTGGAACAGGAAGCCGCCGCGATCGAACACGACCTGCGTCACGCCCGCCTTCTTGGCGGCAGCGGCGAGGCGCTTGCCGACGTCGGCAGCCGCCGCGGTGGTCGCGCCGGTCTTGCCGCGGACATCCTTGTCGAGCGTCGAGGCCGCGACCAGCGTGGTGCCGACGGCGTCATCGATGAGCTGCGCATAGATGTGGCGGCCCGAACGGTGCACCGACAGGCGCGGACGCCCGGCGGCGCGCTGGCGAAGGGCGGTACGGACGCGCTGGCGGCGTTTTTCGAATTGCGTAAGATGTGCCATGGCTTACTTCTTCTTGCCTTCTTTGCGGAAGATGTACTCGCCGCGATATTTGATGCCCTTGCCCTTGTAGGGCTCCGGCTTGCGCCAGCGACGGATTTCCGCCGCGACCTGGCCGACCTTCTGCTTGTCGATGCCGCTGATCTCGATCGTCGTATTGTCCGGCGTCTTGATCTCGATGCCTTCGGGCACCGCGAAATCGACATCATGGCTGTAGCCGAGCTGCAGCTTCAAGGTCTTGCCCTGCGAGTTGGCACGATAGCCGACACCGGTGATTTCGAGCACCTTGGTGAAGCCTTCGGTCACACCGGTGACCAAATTCTGTACCAATGTCCGCTGCATGCCCCAGAAGGCGCGCGCTTCACGCGTGTCGTTCGCGGGCTGCACCGAGATGCTGCCGTCGCCAACCTCATATTTGATGTTGTCGGACAGCGGCATCGCGAGCGTGCCCTTCGGACCCTTGACCGACAGCTGGCCGCCGTCGATCGCGGCGGTGACGCCGCTCGGCATCTCCACAGCCTTTTTACCAATGCGCGACATCAGAACACCTCCGCCAGCACTTCGCCGCCGACATTATGCTCGCGGGCTTCGGCATCCGAGAGGACGCCGCGCGGGGTCGACACGATGGTGATGCCCAGGCCGTTGCGCACAATCGGCAGGTCTTTCGACCCCGAATAGATGCGGCGGCCCGGCTTGGACACGCGGGCCACGTGACGGATCGCCGGCTGGCCCTCGAAATACTTAAGCTCGATGCGGATGCCCTTGTGCTGGCCCTTGGCACCCAGCGCTTCTTCGCTGTAGCCGCGGATATAGCCTTCGCGCTGGAGGACATCGAGCACACGGACGCGCAGCGTCGAAGCCGGCGTCAGGACGCTGTCCTTCTTCGCCTGCTGGCCGTTGCGGATGCGGGTGAGCATATCACCCAGGGGATCGGTCATTGCCATCTTCTAGTCCCTTACCAGCTCGACTTCACAACACCGGGGATCAGGCCCTTGTTGGCCAGATCGCGGAGCTGCACGCGGCACAGCCGGAATTTGCGATAATAAGCGCGCGGGCGCCCCGTCAGCTCGCACCGGTTGCGGATGCGGGTCGGGTTTCCGTTACGCGGAATTTCCGCCATCTTCAGACGCGCGATCAGACGCTCGCTGTCGTCGAGCGAGCTGTCCGCCGCAATCGCCTTCAGCTTCGCATAACGGCCGGCATATTTCTTCACCAGCTGCTTGCGACGCTCGTTCTTGTTTACCGAACTCAGTTTCGCCATGACTTAAGTTCTCTTTCCTTCTTGAAAGAGCCTGCCTGGTCCCGAGGGATCAGGCGGCTTCCTTTTCCTGCGCTTCGATCGGGAATGGGAAGCCGAACAGCTTGAGCAGTTCGCGGGCCTCTTCGTCCGTACGGGCGGTGGTGGTGACGATCACGTCCATGCCGCGCACCTGGTCGATGCGGTCATAGTTGATCTCGGGGAAGATGATCTGCTCTTTCAGGCCCATGGCATAGTTGCCACGGCCGTCGAAGCTGGTCGCCGACACGCCGCGAAAGTCGCGGATGCGCGGCATGGCGATCGTGATCAGCCGGTCGAGAAATTCATACATGCGTTCGCGGCGCAGGGTGACCTTGCAACCGATCGGCATGCCTTCGCGCAGCTTGAACTGGGCGATCGATTTCTTGGCCTTGGTCACGACGGGCTTCTGACCGGCGATGAGTTCCATCTCGGCAGCGGCCGCTTCGACCTTCTTCTTGTCCTGCGTGGCTTCGCCGACCCCCATGTTGAGCGTGATCTTTTCGATCTTCGGCACTTCCATCGCATTCTTGTAACCGAATTTCTCGGTCATCGCCTTGACGATCACATCGTCATAGCGCTTGCGCATGCGCGGGGTGTAATTGTCAGCCATTGATCGTCTCCCCGGACTTCACGGCCACGCGGACCTTCTTGCCGTCCTTGGTTTCAAAGCGCACGCGAGTCGGCTTGCCGCTCTTCGGATCGGCCAGCGCGACCTTGCTCGCGAACAGCGGCGCTTCCTTGCGCTCGAGGCCGCCCTGCGGGTTCTGCTGGGTCGGCTTGCGGTGGCGGGTGATGACGTTGACGCCCGCGACGACGACCTTGCCGTCCTTCGGCAGCGCCTGCGTCACTTCGCCGGTCTTGCCCTTGTCCTTGCCGGACAGGACGACGACGGTGTCACCCTTCTTGATCTTGCTCGCCATGGTCAGAGCACCTCCGGCGCCAGGCTGATGATCTTCATATAGCCGCGGCCGCGCAGTTCGCGGACGACGGGGCCGAAGATACGGGTGCCGATCGGCTCCTCGTTCTTGTTGACGAGCACGGCGGCGTTGCTGTCGAAACGGATCACCGAACCGTCGGCGCGGCGCACATCCTTCGCGGTGCGGACGATGACGGCGCGATGGACGTCGCCCTTCTTCACCTTGCCGCGCGGCTGGGCTTCCTTGATCGACACGACGATCACGTCGCCGACGCCGGCAGTGCGACGCTTCGACCCGCCCAGCACCTTGATGCACTGGACGCGCTTGGCACCGCTGTTGTCAGCGACTTCCAATTGTGACTGCATCTGGATCATCGATGCATTTCCTTCTTCTTTGGCCTACCGGGATGCCCCGGCGGTTCCGTGAACTGGTGTCAGCCTTCGGCTGCGGCGGGGGCAGCCGAAGCCGGCTTGCTGTGGGTGTCGACCTTGTCGAGCACCTTCCACGTCTTCAGCTTCGAAATCGGCTTCGTTTCCTCGATGCGGACGGTTTCGCCGGCCTTGACGGCATTGTCCTCATCATGGGCGTGATATTTCTTCGAACGGCGGATGATCTTGCCGTACAGCGGGTGTTTCACCTTCCGTTCGACTTTCACCACAACGGTCTTGTCGCCCTTGTCGGACACCACCGTACCGGTCAGAATGCGCTTCGGCATCGACAGTCTCCTTATTTCGCGGCCGAGCGCGCGCGCTCGGTCTGCTGCGTCTTGATGCGCGCGATCGAGCGGCGCACTTCCTTGACGCGTGAGGCTTTTTCAAGCTGGCCGGTGGCCGCCTGGAAGCGGAGGTTGAACGCCTCGCGCTTCAGTTCGCCAAGCTGTTCGGCGAGCTGGTCGTCGGTCTTGGCCTTGTAATCTTCGGTCTTGGCCATGTCCTTAACCCTCCAGATGCGAGGTGTCGCCGAGGCGGGCGATCACCTTCGTCTTGATCGGCAGCTTCATCGCGGCGCGTTCGAACGCCAGCGCGGCCACCGGGCCGGGAACGCCGTCGAGTTCGAACAGGATGCGGCCCGGCTTCACCCGCGCGGCCCAATATTCCGGCGAACCCTTGCCCTTGCCCATACGGACTTCGGCCGGCTTCGACGACACGGGGACGTCGGGGAAGATGCGGATCCACAAACGGCCCTGGCGCTTGATCGCACGGCTGATCGCGCGGCGCGCCGCTTCGATCTGGCGCGCCGTGATGCGCTCGGGCTCCATCGCCTTCAAGCCATAAGAGCCGAAGTTCAGGCTGGTCCCACCCTTGGCATTGCCATGGATGCGGCCCTTGAAAGCCTTGCGAAACTTGGTTTTCTTCGGTTGCAACATGTTCGTTGTCCTTAGCGGCGATCTTCACGAGCCGGACGCACGCCGGTCGTCTGTGCATCGAGCATCAGACGGTCGGTCGCCATCGGGTCGTGGCCCAGAATCTCGCCCTTGAAGATCCACACCTTGATCCCGCACACGCCATAGGCGGTGTGCGCGGTCGATTCGGCATAGTCGACATTGGCGCGCAGCGTGTGCAGCGGCACCCGGCCTTCGCGGTACCATTCGGTGCGCGCGATTTCCGCCCCGCCGAGACGGCCGGCGCAGTTGATGCGGATGCCTTCGGCGCCCAGACGCATCGCCGACTGCACCGCGCGCTTCATGGCACGGCGGAACGCGACGCGGCGTTCGAGCTGGTCGGCAATGCCCTGGCCGACGAGCTTGGCGTCGACTTCGGGCTTGCGGATTTCGACGATGTTCAGCGACACGTCGCTGCCCGTCAGTTCACCGAGCTTCTTGCGAAGCTTTTCGATGTCCGCGCCCTTCTTGCCGATGATGACGCCCGGACGGGCGGCATAGATCGACACGCGGCACAGCTTCGCCGGGCGTTCGATGACGACCTTCGAGATCGCGGCCTGCGGCAGGGTCTTGAACACAAACTGGCGGATCTTCAGATCCTCGACCAACATGCGGCCATAGTCCTGGCCTTCGGCGAACCAGCGGCTGTCCCAGGTGCGGTTGACCTGCAGGCGCAGGCCGATCGGATTGCTCTTCTGGCCCATATTACGCCTCTTCTTCCTGTTCGCGCACGACGATGCGGATGCGGCTGAACGGCTTGACGATCCGGGTCGACTTGCCGCGGCCGCGTGCGTGCCAGCGCTTCATCGACAGCGACTTGCCGACGCTCGCTTCCTTGACGACGAGCGCGTCGACGTCGAGGTTGTGGTTGTTTTCCGCGTTGGCGACGGCGCTGGCCAGAACCTTGCGCACGTCGACCGCCATCGCCTTCTTCGAGAAAGCGAGGACGTTCATCGCGTCTTCGACCTTGCGGCCGCGGATCAGCGCCGCGACGAGGTTCAGCTTCTGCGCCGAGCCGCGGATCTGCGTGCCGACCGAGAGAGCCTCGTTGTCGGCGACGCGGCGGGGGGACTTTTCCTTGCCCATTAGCGTTTGCCCTTCTTGTCGGCAGCGTGGCCGGGGAAGAAGCGCGTCGGCGCAAATTCACCCAGCTTCATGCCGACCATGTCTTCGTTGACCGACACCGGCACGAACTTGCGGCCGTTGTAGACGTTGAAGGTCAGCCCGACGAACTGCGGCAGGATGGTGGACCGGCGCGACCAGGTCTTGATCGGGGCAGAGCTGCCGCCGTCCTGGGCCGTTTCGGCTTTCTTGAGCAGATGGAGGTCCACGAACGGACCCTTCCAGACCGAGCGAGCCATGGCTTACCTCTTCTTCTTCGCGTGACGCGACCGGATGATCATCTTGTCGGTCGACTTGTTGTGGCGGGTACGGGCGCCCTTGGTCGGCTTGCCCCACGGGGTCACCGGATGACGGCCACCCGAGGTGCGGCCTTCACCACCACCATGCGGGTGATCGACCGGGTTCTTCGCAACACCGCGCGTCAGCGGGCGCTTGCCGAGCCAGCGGCCGCGACCGGCCTTGCCGAGGTTGGTGTTCTGGTTGTCGGGGTTCGACACCGCACCGACCGTGCCCATGCACTCGCCGCGGATATAACGCTGCTCGCCCGAACCGAGACGCACGATCACCAGGCCGCGGTCACGACCGACAACCTGTGCGTAAGTGCCGGCCGAACGGGCGATCTGGCCACCCTTGCCCGGCTTCATCTCGATATTGTGGACGATCGTGCCGACCGGCATCTGCGACAATTCCATCGCATTGCCCGGCTTCACGTCGGTTTTCTTGCCCGCGACAATGGTGTCGCCGACCGCCAGACGCTGCGGCGCGAGGATATAGGCGAGTTCGCCGTCCTCATATTTCACCAGCGCGATGAAAGCGGTGCGGTTGGGATCATATTCCAGCCGCTCGACGGTGGCCGGCATGTCCCACTTGCGACGCTTGAAGTCGATGAAGCGGTATTTCTGCTTGTGGCCGCCGGCGATGCCGCGCGAGGTCACATGACCCTTGTTGTTGCGACCGCCGGTCTTGCGCTTGCCTTCGGTCAGCGCCTTGACGGGCTTGCCCTTCCACAGCGCCGACTTGTCGACGAGGATCAGGCCGCGCTGTCCGGGGCTGGTCGGATTATAGGATTTAAGTGCCATTGTTCCTGCCTCTTCCTACAATCAGACGCCGGTGGTGACGTCGATCGACTGGCCTTCGGCCAGGCGAACGATCGCCTTCTTCACGTCGCTGCGGGTGTAGGGCTTGCCCTTCCAGCGCTTGGTCTTGCCCTTGGTGACGAGCGTATTCACGCCGATCACCTTGACATCGAACAGCGCCTCGACGGCGGCCTTGATGGCGGGCTTGGTCGCATCGTTCGCGACCTTGAACACCACCGCGTTATTTTCGCTGAGCAGCGTCGACTTTTCGGTGATCACCGGAGCCAGGATCACGTCATAGTGACGCGCATCGACGGTTTTTGCCTTAGCCATTGCAACGTGCCTCCAGCTTTTCGACCGCCGCGCGGGTCAGGACCAGCGTGTCGGCACGGATGATGTCATAGACATTGGCGCCGATCGCGGGCAGCGCGTCGACCCCGATCAGGTTCGCCGATGCCATTGCAAAGCTTTCGTGCACCGCGTCGCCATCGATGAACAGCGCGCGGTTGCCGAGGTCCATCTTGCCAAGCTTGCCGGCGAGCGCCTTGGTCTTGGCATCCTTGAGCTCGAGCGTGTCGATGACGACGAGCTTGCCGCCCTTCGCCTTGTCGCTCAGCGCCATTTTCAGGCCGAGGGTGCGGATCTTCTTGTTCAGCGAGTGGCCGAAGGTGCGGGCACGCGGGCCATGCGCCTTGCCGCCGCCGATGAAGATCGGCGCCTTGCGGTCGCCGTGACGCGCGGTACCGCCGCCCTTCTGGCGACCGAACTTCTTGCCGGTGCGGGCAACGTCGCTGCGCTCGCGCGCCGCACGCGCCGGACCGCGGCGCTTTTCGAGCTGCCATGCCACGACGCGGTGCAGGATGTCGGCACGCGCATCGACGCCGAACACATCGTCATTGAGATCGATGTCGGTGCCGGCTTTACCGTCGAGGGTCTGAACCTTGACCTTCATGATCAGGACTCCTGTGCGCCGTCGGTGGCCGCGGTGTCGACGACGGTTTCTTCGACCGGCGTTTCGACCGGCGCGTCAGCCGGGGCTTCGTTGGTGTTGGCCGCGCTCTTGATGCCCGCCGGATAGGGGGCATCGGGATGACGCGGCAGCTTCACCGCATCGCGGACGAGCAGCCAGCCGCCCTTCGAGCCGGGGACCGAGCCCTTGACGAAGAGAAGGCCGCGCTCGGCGTCGGTGCGGACGATTTCGAGATTCTGCTGGGTGCGATTGCGCGCGCCCATATGGCCGGCCATCTTCTTGTTCTTGAAGACGCGGCCCGGATCCTGGCGGTTACCGGTCGAACCATGCGCACGGTGGCTGATCGAAACACCGTGGGTCGCGCGCATACCGCCGAAACCCCAACGCTTCATCGCACCGGCAAAGCCCTTGCCCTGGGTCACACCCTGGATGTCGACGATCTGGCCGGCGACGAAATGGTCGGCCGACAGTTCGGCACCGACGTCGAGCGTCGCGTCGCCGGCGACGCGGAATTCGACGACCTTTGCCTTGGGTTCGACTTCGGCCTTGCCGAAAGCGCCACGCTGCGGCTTCGCAACATTCTTCGCCTTCGCCGAGCCGGCACCGAGCTGGACGGCCACATAGCCGTCGCGTTCCTGTTCGCGCACGGAGACGACCTGACAGCCTTCGAGGCTCAGGACGGTGACGGGCACGTGGCGGCCGTCGTCCTGAAACAGGCGGGTCATCCCCATTTTCTTCGCGATCACGCCAGTCCGCATGATCATACTCCTCAACAGAGGCCGGGCGGACCATTCCGCACGGCGTGCGGGACCCCATCAGGCCAAAACCCGACGAGAACCCTCCCAGCCCGTAATTTCGATGGTCGCCCCGTCCGGGCTGAGGTGCCGCCTTCCGTAAGGAGAGCGGCGAGACGGGGGACGCAGCCCGGTCGTTCATGCCTTCCGAAGAAAGCGACCGGCGGTATCCACCCTATCGTCGGTCCGGATCGCTCCGGACAATGCAGCCACCGAAATGGCTGCCGATAGAGACCCCGGTTTTCACCGGGGCTTCGCTGGCTCAGGCCAGCTTGATTTCGACGTTCACGCCAGCAGCGAGGTCGAGCTTCATCAGCGCATCGACCGTCTGCGGGGTGGGCTGCACGATGTCGAGCAGCCGCTTGTGAGTCCGTACCTCGAACTGCTCGCGCGACTTCTTGTCGATGTGCGGGCCGCGGTTCACGGTGAATTTTTCAATGCGCGTCGGCAGCGGGATCGGGCCGCGAATAAGCGCTCCGGTACGACGCGCCGTGTCGGCGATGTCGGTGGTGGCCTGATCGAGCACGCGGTGATCAAAGGCCTTCAGGCGAATGCGAATATTCTGCGTTTCCATGACTGTTCCAGTCGAATCCCGTCTGACGATGCGAAAGAGCCGAAATGGCCTGCTCCGACCTCCGCATGGAAGCCGGACCGGCCATTAAAAATCTTCAAGCTACGAGCCGCCCGAATCGCTTCCGAATCAGGCGGCTCGCGGCCCCTATATTACTTTGTGATCGTCGCCACAACCCCTGCGCCGACGGTGCGTCCGCCTTCGCGAATGGCGAAGCGCAGACCCTGGTCCATCGCGATCGGGGCGATCAGCTTGACCGACAGCTGGACGTTGTCGCCCGGCATCACCATCTCGGTGCCCTCGGGGAGGATGACCTCGCCGGTGACGTCGGTGGTGCGGAAGTAGAACTGCGGACGATAGTTCGCAAAGAACGGCGTGTGACGACCGCCTTCGTCCTTCGACAGGACGTACACTTCCGAGGTGAACTCGGTGTGCGGCGTGATCGAGCCGGGCTTCGCCAGAACCTGGCCACGCTCGACTTCTTCACGGCCGACGCCGCGGATCAGCGCACCGATGTTGTCGCCGGCCTGGCCCTGGTCGAGCAGCTTGCGGAACATTTCGACGCCGGTGACGACGGTCTTCTTGGTGTCCTTGATGCCGACGATTTCGACTTCTTCGCCCACCTTGACGATGCCGGTTTCAACGCGGCCGGTGACAACCGTACCACGACCCGAGATCGAGAACACGTCTTCGATCGGCATCAGGAAGGGCTTGTCGAGCGGACGTTCCGGCTGCGGGATCCATTCGTCGACGGCGGCCATCAGCTTCAGGATCGCGTCCTTGCCGATGTTGTCGTCGCGACCTTCGAGGGCGGCGAGCGCCGAACCCGGGATGATCGGGATATTGTCGCCGTCGAAATCGCGCTTCGACAGTTCTTCGCGGATTTCCAGCTCGACGAGTTCGAGCAGTTCGGGATCGTCCAGCTGGTCGACCTTGTTGAGGAAGACGACCATGGTCGGCACGCCGACCTGCTTGGCGAGCAGGATGTGCTCCTTGGTCTGCGGCATCGGGCCGTCAGCGGCCGACACGACGAGGATCGCGCCGTCCATCTGGGCGGCACCGGTGATCATGTTCTTCACATAGTCGGCGTGGCCCGGGCAGTCGACGTGCGCATAGTGGCGGCCTTCGGTTTCATATTCGACGTGCGCGGTCGAAATGGTGATACCGCGCTCGCGCTCTTCGGGCGCCTTGTCGATGTTCGCGAAGTCGACGGCGGCGTTGCCCGCGACGTTTTCGGCGAGCACCTTGGTGATCGCTGCGGTCAGCGAGGTCTTGCCATGGTCGACGTGACCGATGGTGCCGATGTTGCAGTGCGGCTTGTTCCGCTCGAATTTAGCCTTTGCCATGTGTTTGAACCTTCTTGTTCGATGTTTGGTTGATCAGTTCCGGGCGGAGCCTACCTGAATCAGGCGCCGCCCTTAGAGGGTCTTGCCGCGCGGTGCAAGCCCGCGCGGCTTCGACCCTATCAGGCCATCTTGGCCTTCACTTCTTCCGCCACGTTGTTCGGCACTTCTTCGTAGTGCGAGAACTGCATGGAGTATTGCGCACGGCCCTGGGTGAAGGAACGCAGCTGGTTGACGTAGCCGAACATATTGGCAAGCGGGACCATGGCTTCAACCACCTGGGCGTTGCCGCGGCTGTCGGTGCCCTGGATCTGGCCACGACGGCTGTTGAGGTCGCCGATGACGTCGCCCATGAACTCCTCGGGAGTCACGACTTCGACCTTCATCACCGGTTCGAGCAGCTTGATGCCGGCCTTGGCCGCGACTTCGCGCATCGCCGCACGGCCCGCGATTTCGAACGCCAGCGCCGACGAGTCGACGTCGTGGTACGCGCCGTCGGTCAGGCGGATTTCAAAGTCGATGATCGGGAAGCCGATCATGTGGCCGTTTTCGGCCGACTCGCGCATGCCCTTTTCGACCGACGGGATATATTCGCGCGGAATGTTACCGCCCTTGATCTCGTCGATGAAGGTGATGCCCGAGCCGCGTTCGCCGGGGGCGACGCTGACCTTGACGCGGCCGAACTGGCCCGAGCCGCCCGACTGCTTCTTGTGGGTGTAGTCGACATCGACCGGCTTCGCGAGCGATTCGCGGTAGGCCACCTGCGGCGCGCCGACATTGGCTTCGACCTTGAACTCGCGCTTCATGCGATCGACAAGGATGTCGAGGTGAAGCTCGCCCATGCCCTTGATGATCGTCTGGCCCGATTCATGGTCGGTCGACACGCGGAACGAGGGGTCTTCGGCGGCCAGACGGCTCAATGCGATGCCCATCTTTTCCTGGTCGGCCTTGGTCTTGGGTTCGACCGACAGCTCGATCACCGGCTCGGGGAATTCCATCCGTTCCAGGATGATCGGCGCGTTGCTGGCGCAAAGCGTGTCCCCGGTGGTGGTTTCCTTGAGGCCCGCGAGCGCGACGATGTCGCCGGCGAACGCTTCCTCGATGTCCTCGCGGCTGTTCGCGTGCATCAGCAGCATACGGCCGATCTTTTCCTTCTTGTCCTTGACCGAGTTCAGATAGCTGCCCTTGTTGAGGGTGCCCGAATAGATCCGGATAAAGGTAAGGCTGCCGACGAACGGATCGTTCATCACCTTGAAGGCCAGCGCGGAGAACGGCGCATCGTCCGTCGCGGGGCGCGAATCGGGCTCGTTGCTGTCCATGTTGACGCCCTGGACGTCGGGAATGTCGAGCGGCGAAGGCATGTAGTCGACCACGGCGTCGAGCAGGGGCTGCACGCCCTTGTTCTTGAATGCCGAGCCGCACACCACGGGCACGAAAGCGCGGGCGAGCGTGCCCTTGCGGATCAGCCGCTTGAGGGTGGGCACGTCC
>JAHCKJ010000309.1 GCA_026125835.1 Sphingopyxis sp. | reverse complement strand
GATGACGATGCTATAAATGTCGCTCTTCGGTCGCTTCCAGATATTCCGCAGCCACCCCATCCACCGCGTCGCTTGCACGCCCCCGCGCATCCGCTAAAGACCGCGCATGGATCAAATCGTCATTCGCGGCGGCCAGCGACTCAAGGGCCGTATTCCCATCAGCGGTGCCAAGAACGCGGCGCTCACGCTGCTGCCCTGCGCGCTGCTCACCGACGAGCCGCTGACCTTGCGCAACCTGCCGCGGCTCGCCGACGTCGACGGCTTCGGGCATCTGCTCAACCAGCTCGGCTGCTCGACGACGATCGAAGGGTCGCGGCCCGAGGATTTCGGGCGCGTGATGACCGCGCGCGCGACGACGCTCACCTCGACCGTCGCGCCCTATGACATCGTGCGCAAGATGCGCGCTTCGATCCTTGTGCTCGGCCCGCTGCTCGCGCGCGCGGGTGAAGCGACCGTCTCGCTCCCCGGCGGCTGCGCAATCGGCAACCGCCCGATCGACCTGCACCTGAAAGCGCTGGAGGCGTTCGGCGCCGAGATCGAGCTGGCGTCCGGCTATGTGAAGGCCGTGGCCCCCGGCGGACGCCTCGCGGGCGGCAAGTTCACCTTCCCCGTCGTGTCAGTCGGCGCGACCGAGAATGCCGCCATGGCGGCGGTGCTCGCCAAGGGCACCTGCGTGCTCGAAAACGCAGCGCGCGAGCCCGAGATCGTCGACCTGTGCAACTGCCTTGTCGCGATGGGCGCGCATATCGAAGGCATCGGCACCGAAACGCTGACGATCGAAGGGGTCGATCGCCTGCACGGCGCGACCTATCGGGTGATGGCCGACCGTATCGAGGCAGGCAGCTACGCTTGTGCCGCGGTCATCACCGAGGGCGATGTCGAACTGGTCGGCGCGAAAGCGAGCGAGATGGAAGCGACGCTCGCCGCGCTGCGCGCCGCGGGCGCGACGGTCGAAGACACCAAGGGCGGCATCCGGGTCGCCATGGCGGACCGCGCACAGCCGGTCACGCTCAGCACTGCACCCTACCCCGGTTTCGCGACCGACATGCAGGCGCAATTCATGGCGATGGCGACGCTCGGCACCGGCGCGTCGCTGTTCACCGAAACGATTTTCGAGAACCGCTATATGCACGTCCCCGAACTGGCGCGCATGGGCTGCGACATCCAGGTCAAGGGCCGCACCGCGGTCGTGCGCGGCGTCGACAAGCTGATCGGCGCCCCGGTGATGGCGACCGACCTGCGCGCCTCAATGAGCCTGATCATCGCCGGGCTGGCGGCGCAAGGGACTACCGAGGTCAACCGCGTTTATCACCTCGACCGCGGTTACGAGCGGCTGGAAGAAAAGCTCCAGGCGGTCGGCGCCGACATCGAACGGATCAGCGCGGGGTAACAACGTCCTGATCGCATGGCACCGACACAACATTCCCGCCGCTGACCGACGGCTTGTCGGGGCGCTTGACCACCGCGATCACCAGCCCGACCAGCGCCACTGCGCCGCCCGCGACCGACAGCAGCGCCCAGCGATAGCCCTCGAACGCCGTCGAAAACCCCATGGCGATGATCGGAATGAGGACGCTCGACCACGCCGCCTGTCCGGGTCCGACTTCGCGGATGATGTTGAAATAGAGCGGGAAGGTCACAGCGCTGGCAATCACGCCCAGATATACGACACCGCCGAGATAGGCCGCCGTCGGTTCGATCACCGGCGGTCCGGTCGTGATCCACGCATAGACCGCGTCGGCCAGCGCGCCGAGCAGCATCGCCCAGGCGATCATCACCGTCATCGGCTGCGCGCGCGCCAGCGTCGTGCCCTGCATGACATTGGCGGCCGACGCGCTCATCACACCGACCAATGTCAGCGCGGTGCCGAGCAGGACCGCGCCCGGCGCCAGTGCGGCGGCACGATATTCATGGACGATCATCATCCCGACCCCGACGATCGCGATGCCGGCACCAATCAGAAAGCGCGGCTCCACTCTGGTTTTCAGAAAGAGACGGCCAAGCAACGTATTCGGCACGATCAGCAGCGCGAACAGCACCGCAACCAGTCCCGATGTGATATGCTGTTCGGCGCGGTAGACGAAGTTGAAGTTAAAGGCGAACTGCGCGATACCGAGCACCGCCGCAAAACCCCACGCCGGGCGGGAGAGCAGCAGGCGTTCGCCGCGCCAGGCAGCATAAGCAAACATGGCGGCGGCACCGACGAAGAAGCGATAGGCGACCGACCAGCTCGGCGGCACCACGCCCAGCTGCCCGGTGATGACGATCCACGTCGATCCCCAGATCAACGTCACCAGCGCAAAGGGCAAAAGGACGCGTGGCGTCAGAAGCGACGGCGCAGCGGTCACAGCGCGGCGATCGCCGCCGCCAGCGGCGCGACCGCATCGGCATCCTGATCCCAGCTGACGACCAGACGCGCGGCGCCTTCACCCCAATCGTAAAAATCGAACCCGGCCGCGCGCAACGCCGCCGCTTCGGCCGAAGTCAGCCGCACAAACAGCTCGTTGGCCTCCACCGCGTGCATCAACCGAGACCCGCACGCCGCCGCCAGCGTCGCCGCGCCGGCGTTGGCGGCGCGGGCGTTGGCGAGCCAAAGATCGTTGGTCAGCATTGC
>JAHCKJ010000308.1 GCA_026125835.1 Sphingopyxis sp. | reverse complement strand
GATCAAGCTGCCGACCGACGCCTATCGCAACTCCGATGACCTGTCGCGCCTGTTGCTGAGCCAGAACAATGACGGCGTGACCGGTGGCGACCGTCCCAAACCGCGCCTCGACGCCAGTGTCGGCGACGCCGATCGCCCGCGCGGCACCGGCGACGCCTCGCCGGGCTTCAGCATCAAGTGACGCACAGGAATTCAGGAGCAAAATGATGAAGAAAGTTGCAACTTGGACCGTCCTGGCTCTGGCGACGTCGCTCGCGGGATGCACCGGCGCGGCGTACACCAACCGCAGCCTTGACTCGGTGCACCAGCCGGTGGTGCGCAACACCATCTATCAATTCGACGTCGCGGCATCGAACGGTGAATTGCCCCCCGGCGAACAGGGCCGCCTGCAGGGCTGGCTCGACGCGCTGGGTGTGCGCTACGGCGACCGCATCGGTATCGAGGATCCTTCGGTCTACGGATCGACCGCGGCGCAGGCGACAATCCGGTCGGTGATCGAACGCCGCGGCCTGCTGGTCAGCAACGATGTTCCCGTCACCACCGGCGTCGTGCCACAGGGTCATCTGCGCGTTGTCGTGACGCGGGCGTCGGCCTTTGTTCCCGGCTGCCCCAATTGGGACAGCAAGTCGGCGATCAATACGGCGAACGCAACATCATCCAACTATGGCTGTGCGACCAACAGCAATCTGGCCGCAATGGTCGCCGACCCCAACGATCTGATCAAGGGTGCGCGCAACGACCGCCACGATCCGGCGGCGGCGACGCGGGCGATCAAAACCTATCGCGAACGACCGCAGAGCGGCGCCGGCGGCGAACTGCGCGGCGAAGCGACGAGCAACAGCGGAGGTGGCCAGTGAACGCTCCTTTCAAAGCCGCAGGACTGCGCGACCCGTTTAACGCCTTTGTGTGCGACGACGACACGCTCGAGTTGATCCGCGTTGTCGTGGGCGACATGGGCTGGCCCATCGAAAAGTGCAACAAGGGCGGCCTGCGCAACGCCGTGCAGTCGCTGTCGGTGTCGGCAAGCCCGAACATCCTGTTCGTGGACATGTCCGAATCGGGCGATCCGATCAACGACATCAACGCGCTGGCCGAAGTCTGCGAACCCGGCACGGTGGTGATTGCCGCCGGTCAGGTGAACGACGTGCGCCTGTACCGCGACCTGTTGTCGAGCGGTATTCAGGACTATCTGCTGAAGCCGCTTTCGGTCGACCAGGTGCGCGAATCGCTGACCATGGCGCAGGCGATGCTGACGGCGCCCAAACATGCCGACGTGCACGACGACAAACCGCATCACATGATGGCGGTCGTCGGCGTCCGCGGCGGCGTTGGTGCGTCGCTGGTTTCGACCTCGCTCGCCTGGGCGATGAGCGAACAGGCGGGTCGCCAGACCGCATTGCTCGACCTCGACGTCCATTTCGGCACCGGGGCGTTGACGCTAGACCTCGAACCCGGTCGCGGACTGATCGATGCCATCGACAATCCCAGCCGCATCGACGGTCTGTTCATCGAGCGCGCCATGGTGCGCGCGTCGGACAAGCTCAGCCTGCTGTCGGCCGAAGCGCCGATCCACCAGCCGGTGATGACCGATGGCTCGGCTTTCTTCCAGCTGGAGGAAGAGCTGCGCGGCGCGTTTGAAATGACGATCGTCGATCTGCCGCGTCAGGTCTTGATCCCCTTCCCGCACCTTGTGTCGGAAGTCGGTACGATCCTGCTCGTCAGCGACGTGACGCTCGCGGCCGCGCGCGATACCATCCGCCTGCTGTCATGGTTCAAGCAGAATGTCCCCGGCGCGCGGGTAATCCTGGTCGCCAACAAATTCCAGAACGCGATTGGCGAGCTGTCGCGCAAAGAGTTCGAATCCTCGATCGAACGCCCGATCGACATCGTCATTCCGTTTGACCCCAAGCTGGTCAGCCAGGCTGCCAAACTCGGCAAATCCTATGCCGAGGTTTGCAAAGGCACGAAGGCGGCGCAGGCGTGGACGAACCTGACGCGTCTGATCCTCGACGGCGCCGATATCGAAGCCGAAGAGGCCGCGGCAGCGTCGACAAAGGGCAAATCGGGGGGCTCGCTGCTCGCCAAGCTCAGCCTGATGACGAAAAAAGGCGCCAAACAGGGGGCGTGACGATGGTCGGCTAATACGCCGTCACCATCAAAGCAACAGAAGCGGACAACTGCCGATATGAACCTGCCAGTCATCCTTATCATTGCGGGCGCCTTTCTGGCTTTCGGCCTTCTCGTCATCCTGCTGGGCGGGCCGTCGGCGGGCAAGGCGAAGTCCCGGCGACTGGCGATGGTCAAGGACCGCCACGCCGCCTCGACCGAGGCAGTGGTGGCAGCGCAGATGCGCAAAACCATCCAGGCAGGCGGCCTGGCCGGCGGCTCCTCGCTCGCCAGCCTGATGCCGCGCCGCGAGGAGATGGAAAAACGGCTGCGCCGCACCGGCAAGGGCTGGACGCTCACCCAATATATGCTTGCTTCGATGGGGTTGTTCGTTGTGGTCACCGGCGGCATGCTGGTCATTCGCGCGCCGTTTCTGATGGCGGCGATGATCGGCCTCTTCATCGCCCTTGGCCTGCCTTATCTGGTCGTCGGACGCGCGATCAAAAAAC
>JAHCKJ010000307.1 GCA_026125835.1 Sphingopyxis sp. | reverse complement strand
GGTGCCGATGCCGCTCGACATGGCCCGGCGCGACATTGGGATAGAGCTGGATCACCACCCGGCCGCCCGTCTAAAGGTCGAGGTTGAGCATATATTCGGGGTTGTTGATATATTGATCGGGGGTCATCGCCGGTGCTGCCGGCGTTTCCGTCGGCGCGGGCGCCGCGTCCTGAGCCAAAGTCGGCGCCGCGAGACCGAGCGCCATTGCCGCGAAAATCATGGGGCGAAAGGAAAATTTCATGCTGGATCGGCCCTTGGATAAATCGATTGCGGTTGCGCCCCGTTGGCGCGCCCTAGCGGGAAAAAGCTGAACGCTCAATGATCGGTATCAACGCTCGCCCTGGAGCAGCCCGCGCTCGGCGATGCGCGCGACGACGGCATCGCCCACCGAAGGCGTGACGAATTTGTGGATGTCGCCGCCAAAGATCGCGATTTCCTTGACCAGCCGCGACGCGATCGGTTGCAGGCTGACGTCCGCCATCAAAAAGACGGTTTCCACGCGGGCGTTGAGCTGGCGGTTCATGCCCGTCAGCTGATACTCATATTCGAAATCGGTGACGCCGCGAATGCCGCGCACGACGATCGACGCGCCCTGCGCGTCGGCGAAGTCCATCAGCAGCGAGTTGAAGCCGACAACCTCGATATTCCCTTCGATTCCCGCGACTTCCGCCTTCACCATCGCGATCCGCTCGTCATCGTCGAACAGCGGCGATTTTGCGATGTTGGTGGTCACCCCGATGATCAGCCGGTCGACCAGCTTCGCGCCGCGGCGGATGATATCCATATGGCCGAGCGTGATCGGGTCGAAGGTTCCGGGATAGACCCCAATGCGCATCAACGGTCCCTTTCCACCACATAGCGGGCGATGGCGCGGAGCAGCGCCGCCTCGTCGCCAAAGCTTGCCAGATGCCCGATCGCCTGGTCGACCAGCGCGGTCGCCTGTTCGCGCGCGCGTTCCAGCCCCATCAGCGTCACGAACGTGCCCTTGCCCGCCGCCGCATCCTTGTGCAGCGCCTTGCCCGCCAGCGCCTCGTCGCCCTCGACGTCCATGATGTCGTCAGCGATCTGGAAGGCGAGCCCGATGTCGCGCGCATAGGCGCGCAGCGCGGTGCGCCCCTCGGGCGGGATGCGTGCGAGGATCGCCCCCGCCTCGACCGAAAAAGCAATCAGCGCTCCGGTCTTGAGCTGTTGCAGCCGCGTCACCGTCGGCAGATCGAAGTTCGATGTTTCGGCGGCGAGGTCCATCATCTGGCCGCCCGCCATCCCCGCCGGCCCCGCGGCGCGCGCCAGTTCGCAGCACAGTTCGCCGCGCACGAACGGATCGGTGCTCGTCGCCGGATCGCACAGCCATTCGAACGCCAGCGCGTGGAGCGAATCGCCCGCGAGCACCGCGGTCGCCTCGTCGAACGCCTTGTGCACCGTGGGCTTGCCGCGGCGCAGGTCGTCATCGTCCATGCACGGCAGATCGTCGTGGATCAGCGAATAGACATGCATCGCCTCGACCGCCGCGCCGACGCGCAAACTGGCGCTGCGGTCGACGTGGAACAGGTTTCCGGCCGCGCAGACCAGCAACGGACGCAGCCGCTTCCCCCCCGCGATCGCGGCATAACGCATCGCTTCGTACAGCGGCGCGCGCGGGTCGTGCGGAACCGGAAGCAGGCGGTCGAACAGCCGGTCGATATCGGCCATGACCTCGGCCTGCGCGCTGCGCAAAATGTCCGATCCGCGCGCCAGTTCGTCGTTCGTCGAAGCCATGATCGCTCAGCTTTCGCCGAACGGGACGGTTCCGGCCGGACGACCGTCGGCGCCCAGGCCGACCTGTTCGATCCGCGCCTGCGCCGCGGCGAGCCGCGCCTCGCAATGCGCGCGGAGCGCGTGGCCGCGTTCGTACAGGGCGACCGATTCCTCCAGATTGACATCGCCGCTTTCCAGCCGCCGCACGATCGTCTCGAGCTCGCCCATCGCCGCCTCGAACGACAGCGCGGCGATGGCAGGATCCGGGGCGGGCGCGGCAGCGGCGTCGGGGGTGTCCGTCATGGCCCTGCTTTGGCCCTTTCGCCCCCCCATGGTCAAGTGCGGTCAGCCTTGACGTCGCACCCCGTCCGCCTACGCTGGCCCATACCCGATCGCCTCGACGAAAGTTCCGCCATGACCCTGCAAACCGTCAGCGCCTATTTCGCCACCGCCATCATTTTCGGCGTCCTCGACGCAATCTGGCTCCGCACGATGCTGACGAAAGTCTATCGGCCGGAGATCGGCGCGCTGCTGATGGACGGCAGGCGCCCCGCGCCGGCGCTGATTTTCTACGCGCTCTATATGCTGGGCATCCAGATTTTCGCGGTCGCGCCGGCGCTGGCGGCGGGCAAGTGGCAGGTCGCGGCGCAATGGGGCGCGATGTTCGGCTTTTTCTGCTACATGACCTACGACCTGACCAACCATGCGACGATGAAAATCTGGTCGACCAAGGTGACGTTGCTCGACATCGCGTGGGGGACGCTGGCGACGGGATTTGCCGCCGGCGCCGCGGCGTGGCTGGTGCTGACCCTGGTGCCGCGCCCGGCGTAACCACTGGTCACTTCGAACAATCACGATTCCGCTTTTTGCAATTGCCGTACGACGCGCG
>JAHCKJ010000306.1 GCA_026125835.1 Sphingopyxis sp. | reverse complement strand
GGTGGCGCATTTCGATCGCCAGCATCAGCACCTTGTACAGCGCGTAAAAGATCGGGATCTGGATCAGGATCGGCAGACAGCCGGCCAGCGGATTGATCTTTTCGTCCTTGTAGAGCTTCATCAGCTCCTGCTGCATCTTGGGCTTGTCGTCCTTGAAGCGTTCCTGCAGCGCCTTCATCTTCGGCTGGACGACGCGCATCTGCGCCATCGACGAAAATTGCCGGTTGGCGATCGGGAACATCAGCAGGCGGATGATCAGGGTCAGCGCCATGATCGCGACGCCGAAATTGCCGACCTGCAGGAACAG
Organism: Sphingopyxis sp.; assembly: GCA_026125835.1. Lineage (GTDB taxonomy): Bacteria > Pseudomonadota > Alphaproteobacteria > Sphingomonadales > Sphingomonadaceae > Sphingopyxis. The sequence continues at coordinate 2,321 of JAHCKJ010000306.1, read as the reverse complement.
CCAGTGCAGCAGCTTGAAAATCGGCACCGCGAAAAATTCGAACCAGCCCCAGTCGATCGCGTTCGACAGGCGGGTGATGCCCAGCTTGTCCTGATAATTTTCCAGGATCTCGACTTCCTTGGCACCGGCAAAGATGCGGCTCGTGGTCGTGACCTGCTGGCCGGGGGCGACCTGGGCAAAATCGCGCGCGAACAAAGTCTGGTAATTGTTGGCGCTCGGCGAGCTGATCGCGGCGGTCACGCGCTCGCCCTTGGCGGGAACGATCGCTGCGAGCCAGTATTTGTCGGTAAAGCCCAGCCAGCCTGCCGAATTATAACGGACGGCGCGGTTGGGGGCCTTCTCGACATCGTCATAATCGACGTCGAACACCGATTTGCCGTCGAGATAGCCGGTCGGCCCGACGTGGATCGTCCAGCTGTCGACCTCGTGCGGGTCGGTCGGCTTGCCCAGCCGGTCGATCAGCGCAAAGCTGCTCGCGCTCACCGGCGCGGCGCCGCTGTTGGCGATCGTCTGCTTGGCGGTGATCAGATAATTGGCGTCGATGCTGTATTCGACGCGGAACGTCTGGCCGGTGCCATTGGCCCAGCTCAGCGTCACCGGGCTCGTCGGGGTCAGCTTGCTGCCGCTGGCGGTCCACAGCGTCGTCGGCCCCGGCACCTGAACGCCCTGCGCCGCCCAGCCGATGCTGGCGAAATAGGCGGCCTTGGTGCCGCCCGGCGCGAACAGGCGCACCGGCGGCGAATCCTTTTTGATCGTCTGGCGATATTTGGTCAGCGTGATGTCGTCGATGCGCGCGCCGACCAGATTGATCGAACCCGCGAGCGCCGGGGTGGCGATCGGTATCCGGTTGCCTTCGGCCAGCGCCGCTTCGACCGGGCGGATCGCCTGCGTCGCGGGGGCAGTGGGAGCGGTAGCGCTCGGCAGCGCGCCCGGCTGGCCTTGCGTGGCGGGCGCGGTTGCCGGGGTGCCGTTTGCGCCTGCGACCGTAGTCGTCACGTCGGGCTTGGCAGGCGTCGGGAAAAATTGCTCGGCGACGAAATTCCAGCCGATCAGGATGGCCACCGACAACAGGATTGCCGCGATCAGATTACGCTTGTCGTCCACGCTTGTTGGTCTCTCTTCGTCTCATATGTCGGGGAAAACGGCAGCTACGGCACCGGATCATGGCCATGCCCGCCCCAGGGATGGCAGCGCAATAGCCGCTTTGTCGCGAGCCAGCCACCCTTGATCGCACCATAGCGTGACAGCGCCGTGATGGCATAGGCGCTGCACGACGGCGAATAGCGACAGGTCGGCGGCAGGATGCGCGACGGCCCGATCTGCCAGCCGCGCGCGATCAGGATGAGCAGGCGGGCGATCATGGCGCCTTCGCCGCCAATTTCTTCGCCGCGCGCGCGAGCGCCGAATCGAGCTGTTCGCCCAGCTCGGCAAAGACGATGTCGTTCCCGCCCGGCCGCCCGATCAGCACATGGTCGGCGCCCGCGATCCCCGATTCGGGCAGTGCGGCGCGGCACAGTTCGCGCAGCCGCCGCTTCATCCGGCTGCGGGTGACGGCGTTGCCGACTTTCTTGCTGACGGTATAGCCAATGCCCATCGCGCTATCGTCGTCGCCGCGCGCGCGGACGAGCAGGACAAAGCCGGGCATGGGAAAGCGAAGGCCGCGGTTGGCGGCCAGAAATTCGCTGCGTTTTGAAAGCGTTCGCACCAGACACGCTGGCGGCGAAGCGTCGGCGATCAGGCCGACAGCTTCTTGCGGCCGCGGGCGCGGCGGGCAGCCAGAACCTTGCGGCCGCCGACGGTGGCCTTGCGGGCGCGGAAGCCGTGACGGCGCTTGCGCACAAGGCGGCTCGGTTGATAGGTGCGCTTCATCGCGGTTTTCCCTAGATCTCGTCAAATGCTGCAACAGAAAAGGGCCGCCAAGCGTGGGCGGCCACTGTTGGAGGCGCGGATAAGCGAGGTGCGGCGCAAAGTCAATCGCCACCGGGCAGATTCTCGCGCCTGCGCAGCTTGCGCCGCCGCGCCGCGCTCGCCCGCTGCATCACCCGGTCGGTCCAGGCCGCGTAACGCGGGTGGCGGCGCTTGAACCGGACATAGATCCGCTTCGCCCACGCGCTGTTCTGCAGACACAGCATAAGCCCCACGGGGAAGACGACGATAAAGCCCGGTCCCGGTAGCGGGCCGATGATGACCGCGACGATCATCAACAGGATGCCGGTGGCGAACAGGACCAGCCGCATCTGTGCGTTCGACCGCAATCGCTGGTAAAGGCTGCGCTTTGCCATGGGGTCGATTTGGTGAGGGCGGGGGCGTGTTGCATGCGT
>JAHCKJ010000305.1 GCA_026125835.1 Sphingopyxis sp. | reverse complement strand
GCCGCCGCCGCGGCGTCGCTGGGCGAGTGGCTGGGTGTGCTGTGGCTGACACCGGCGATGGACCGGCTGTTCGTCGATACCGCGGGCAACCGGCGCCGGTTTCTCGATCGCCTCGTCCTCGCGCTCGACCCGCGCCACGCCCAGCACGGCAATCGCTACGAGGCGGCGCTGCGCGCGCGCGGCAAGCTGTTGGCCGATCCAGGCCACGCCGACCCGCAATGGCTGGCCAGTCTCGAGGCGCAACTCGCCGAACATGGCGCGGCGATCGACGCCGGACGCCAGCAGATGTTGACCGCCTTGTCGGCCGAACTGGCCCGGCAACCCGACACGCCCTTTGCCCGCCCGCTGCTCGCGCTGGTTGATAGCGACGGTGCGGACCGCGCCGTCCCGTCAAGCGCCGCGGCGCTCAAGGATCTGTTCGCGGCGCGGCGCCGGATCGATGCGGCGGCCGGGCGTGCGACCGCGGGCCCGCATCGCGACGATCTGGTCGCCGTTCACGCCGCGACCGGACGCGCCGCGGCGCGTTGTTCGACCGGCGAGCAAAAGGCGATGCTGCTGTCGCTGGTGCTCGCGCACAGTGACTGCGTGGCGCGCGCGCGCGGCCGACGTCCGGTGTTATTGCTCGACGAGGTGGCGGCGCATCTCGATCCGCCGCGCCGCGCGGCACTTTACGACCGGTTGGCGGACCAGGGCGGGCAGGCGTGGCTCACCGGCACCGAAGACGCCTTGTTTGCCGACATGCCGGGGGCGGTGACGCGATTCGCGATTGTGCGCGGTCGGATCGTGGCGGGGTAGGCGCTGCCGGATAATTTCGCCGATCTGGCGCTTTTTCGGGATGACCGAACCCCGCATCGGCGTTGCAATAAGGACGAATGGCATTATAAATGCCTCGGCGGAACAATAATCCAATGCCGCGCATGGCCTCGTCAGCTGTTCGAACCAGGGAGTTTTATATGAATTTGTTCAAGAAGGCGGCGGTTAGCCTCGCTGCGACGTCGTTGGTGATGGCCCCGGTGGCCGCATCGGCGGCGCAGAGCGTCCGCGCCGCTTCGGTCGTTGAAGGCCAGAGCGAACTGGAAGGCTCCAATTGGTTGCTGATTGCTTTGGCCATCGCTGCGGTCGTGGTAGGCATCGTCCTGCTGACCGACGACGACAAGCCGACCAGCCCGTAACCGGGTGTGCGATTCGAATCAGGCGGGGGCCGCGGACACTGTCCGCGGCCCCTTTGCTTTTTGCGCGATGTCGCGACGGGCGAATCGATTGTGAGGGCGCAACGGCCGGGCTGACGCTACAGGATTTCGCGGACCACATCCTGTGGACGGCAAAGACGCACACCTTTGTCGGTCTCGACAAGCGGGCGTTCGACATAGGCGGGGTGCGCCGCCATCGCAGCGATGACCGCATTGCCATCGGCATCCTTCAGCCCGCGTTCCTCCGCGTCGGTTCCGCGCAGGCGGAGCGCTTCGTGTGGCGTCAGCCCGGCATCGGCGAACAGCTGGCGCAGCTTGCCCGCGGTATAGGGCTGTTTCAGATATTCGATGATGGTCAGGTCGATCCCCGGCGTCTCCTGAAGGATCGCCAGCGTCTTGCGCGAGGTGCCGCAGGCGGGATTGTGCCAGATGGTTGCTTTCATCGTCGATCCTTCGCGGCAGCGCTTAAATCTGCGCCCACTGGCGCAGCAGATTGTGATAGGCGCCGGTGAGCGCGACCAACGCGGGGTCCTGGTCGCCCACGCGCGGACGCAGCGACTGGATGCCCAGGTCGATGTCGAACAGGATCGCGCGGCGGCCCGCATCGGCGACGAGACTCTGGACCCAGAAGAAGCTGGCCAGCCGCGCCCCGCGCGTCACCGGCGTCACGCGGTGCAGCGTGGTTGCCGGATAGAGTAGCATCGACCCCGCCGCGAGCTTGAAGCGGTGCGACGCGCTGCCGTCCTCGACCTCCAGCTCGCCGCCGTCATAGCTGGCGGGATCGGCAAGGAACAAGGTCGCCGACAGGTCGGTGCGGAGCGGGGCGCCACCGGGCGTCTGGCGGATGGCATTGTCGACATGGGTGCCGAAATCGTGGCCGCTGGCGTAGCGGTTGAACAGCGGCGGAAAGATATGCCGCGGCAACGCCGCCGACTGGAACAACAGGCTGGCGGCGAGGCTGCCCTCGACGATTTCCTGCAGCTGCTGCGTCAGCGGGTGGCGTTCGGGCAGTTGCTCGTTGCGCTTGACCGCCGCGGACTGATAGCCGGCGGTGGCCCGGCCGTCGGCCCAGGGGGCGTCGGCGAGCAAGGCCTGCGCACGGGCGAGCGCTTCGCCGGTCAGAACATTGTCGATGACCAGATACATGGCGGCGTCATGCCCCGGGGATTGCGGCGCGGCAAGCCCCGGGGGACGGCATCAGAAATCCAGCGCGAGCGTCAGCACGCCCGACCGGCCGGGGCCGGGGATCGACTGGCCGCTGCCCAGCGACTGGAAATAATATTTGTCGGCGATGTTATAGACATTGGCGCGCAGCTTGACGTTGTCGGTCAGGCGATATTCGGCAAAGGCATCGACCACCGTGTAGGACGGTGCGGTGATCGTGATGTTGCCGCTGGTCAGGCTGGTCGGAATGTCCGAACGGCGCTTGCCATTATATT
>JAHCKJ010000304.1 GCA_026125835.1 Sphingopyxis sp. | reverse complement strand
TGGCCCATGATTTCGGGACGCTGCGGGTTGGCGAAGTTCAGGCAGTTGGTGATCGCCAGCGGGGTCGCGCCGACCGCGCTGATGTTGCGCCAGGTTTCGGCGACCGCCTGTTTGCCGCCCTCGACCGGGTCGGCGTAGCAATAGCGCGGGGTGCAGTCGGTCGACATCGCGAGCGCGCGGTTGGTGCCATGGATGCGGACGAGCGCGGCATCGCCACCGGTCTGCACCGTGTCGGCGCCGACCTGGCTGTCATATTGTTCCCAGATCCAGCGGCGGCTGGCGATGTCGGGGGTGCCCATCAAGGTCTTGAGGTCGGCCGCGACGTCGGTCGTCTCGGGGACGTTCGTCAGCCCAGGCTGCTTCGGGGTCGGGACATGCGGGCGGTCGTAGAGCGGCGCATCGTCGGCGAGCGGGGCGAGCGGGATGTCGCAGACGATCTCGCCATGATGTTCGAGCACCATGCGCCCGGTGTCGGTGACTGTGCCGATGACCGCGAAGTCGAGTTCCCATTTGTGGAAGATCGCTTTCGCAAACTCTTCCTTGCCGGGCTGCAGCACCATCAACATGCGTTCCTGCGATTCGGACAGCATCATCTCATAGGCCGTCATGCCGGTTTCGCGCTGCGGCACATCGTCCATCTTGAGATGGAGCCCGACGCCGCCCTTCGATGCCATTTCGACCGACGAGCTGGTGAGGCCCGCGGCACCCATGTCCTGGATCGCGACGATCGCATCCGACGCCATCAGTTCGAGGCAGGCCTCGATCAGCAATTTTTCGGTGAAGGGGTCGCCGACCTGCACCGTCGGGCGCTTCTCTTCGGCATCCTCGCCGAAGTCGGCCGATGCCATCGTCGCGCCATGGATGCCGTCGCGGCCGGTTTTCGATCCGACATAGACGATTGGATTGCCGACGCCCGAGGCGGCCGAATAGAAGATCTTGTCCTGTTCGGCGACGCCGACGGTCATCGCGTTGACCAGGATGTTGCCGTCATAGGCTTTGTGGAAATTGACCTCGCCGCCGACGGTCGGCACGCCCACGCAATTGCCGTAACCGCCGATGCCGTGGACGACGCCCGAGATGAGGTGCTTCATCTTCGGATGGTCGGGGCGCCCGAAACGCAGCGCGTTCAGGTTCGCGACCGGGCGCGCGCCCATGGTGAACACGTCGCGCAAAATGCCGCCGACCCCGGTCGCCGCGCCCTGATAGGGTTCGATGTATGACGGGTGGTTGTGGCTCTCCATCTTGAAGATCGCGGCGAGCTTCTTGCCGTCCGGCCCTTCGCCGATGTCGATCACGCCAGCATTTTCGCCGGGGCCGCAGATCACCCACGGCGCCTCGGTCGGCAGTTTCTTGAGGTGGATGCGCGAGCTTTTATAGCTGCAATGTTCGGACCACATGACCGAGAAGATGCCGAGTTCGACCAAGTTCGGCTCGCGCCCGAGCGCGGACAGGACGCGCTGATATTCCTCGGGCGATAGCCCGTGTTCGGCGACGATCTCGGCGGTGATGGCGGGCGCGGACTGAGTCATGGCGCGCCTTTAGCCGGACAGGCGCAAACCGAACAGGCTCAATAAATAGGGACAGTCCCTATTTATTGTTCACCAGCCTTGCGTTCCAAGCTCGCGCGCAATAAATAGGGACAGTCCCTATTTATTGGAGGGCTAATGCCCCGTGCATCCCGCATCGTGATACCTGGCGTACCGCATCACGTGGTGCAGCGCGGGAATCGCCGACAACCCATCTTTTTTTCCGAGGCCGACCGCAGTCGCTATATTGATTGGCTCGCCGAGGGGTGCCAGCGGTTCGCCACAACCTGTCTCGCGTGGTGCCTGATGGACAATCATGTGCATCTCATTCTCGTGCCTTCGACGACCGATGGCTTACGGGGGCCAATCGCAAGCGCCGCGACGCGGCTGTCGCAGCGGATCAATTTGATGCAGCAGACGAGCGGCCACCTCTTTCAGGGACGCTATGCCAGCTACGCCATGGACGAGGCGCACCTGATGGTCGCGGTGCGCTACGTCGAAAATAATCCGGTGAAGGCTGGGCTCGTGAAGGCGGCGGAGCAGTGGGCGTGGTCGAGTGCGGCGGCCCATGTGGCACGACGCCCCGATCGACTGGTCAGCGGAGCGGAGTTTGCCGATGTGGTCACCAATTGGCGCGCGATGCTGGCGGACGGCTTGGAGGCTGCCGAAGACGACGCGCAAGGCATCGAAAAGGCACTGTTAACCGGGCGACCGCAGGCGGATACCGCTTGGCTTGCAGCCCATGCTGAACATATCGGCGACCGCGTTGCCCAACGGCCGCGCGGTCGCCCTTTCAAACGTTAAATAGGGACTGTCCCTATTTATTCGTCAGCGCGCGGCGAGGGTGGTCGCGGGCTTCGCCAGCGGTTCGACGTCGCGGAGCGGGAAGCTGACCTGTTGCGACCCGACGGTACCGCGGACGCGGTGGGTGCCGACGCGCAGCAAGAAGGGTTTGCCACTGCGTTCCTCGACGCCGCTGATGACGCGGACATCGCCGACCCGGGTTACGGTGTAGCTGTAGCTATTGCCCTTATGCTCGAAGCGCTGCGTCGCGGGTTCGTCGGCGTGGGCGCTGGCGGGGGTGAGCGCGAGCAGTGCAATGGCGGGGAGG
>JAHCKJ010000303.1 GCA_026125835.1 Sphingopyxis sp. | reverse complement strand
ACGGATAAGGGGAGGTGCGATGAGCTGGGACACAATTTTTCTGATCGCCAACTATTGGGCCTTTGCAGCGTGGATTGCGCTCGCGTTTCTGCCGCGCGATCCGAAAGTGCTGGCGCTGATCCTTTACGCCGGGGTGTTCACGCTGTGCCTGGCCTATGCCGTGATGATCGGCGGTTTCCTGACCGGCGCGATCGACCCGGGCGGCCCCGGCGGCGGCGATTTCACGACGCTGGCGGGGGTGATGAAGCTGTTCGACAGCCCCGGCGGCGCGACGCTGGGCTGGGTGCATTATCTGGCGTTCGACCTGTTCACCGGCATGTGGATCGCGCGGGATGCCGACCAGAAAGGCTTCAGTCGCATTCTGCAATTCCCGTTCCTGCTCCTGACACTGCTGGTCGGGCCGGTCGGGCTGCTCGCCTGGCTGGTCGTGCGCGACCGCCGCGCACGGGCGCAGGCCAAGGCCTGATGGCGTCATCGCCGCCGTGGATGCCCGGCGACGGCGGCGGCACGGACAAGCGCCATGCCCCGGCGACGCTGCGCAACCGCGACGCGATCGCCGCGGTGCTCGCCGAATGGCTGCCGCCGACAGGCATGGTGCTGGAGGTTGCGAGCGGATCGGGCGAGCATGTCGTGCATTTCGCCGCGACCTTCCCGGCGCTGCACTGGCAGCCGAGCGACCCCGACCCCGCCGGGCTGGTGTCGATCGCCGCCTGGAGCGCCGACGCCGGTCTGGCCAATATCGGGGCGCCGCTGGCGCTCGACGCGACGGCGTCGGACTGGCCGATCGACCGTGCCGACGCCATGCTGTGCATCAACATGGTGCATATCAGCCCGTGGGCGGCGACGCCGGGGTTGTTGGCGGGCGCGGCGCGGTTGCTGGCGCCCGGCGCGCCGCTGATCCTTTACGGCCCCTATGTTGAGCAGGACGTGCCGACGGCCGAGAGCAATGTCGCTTTCGACGCCAGCCTGCGTGCGCGCGATCCGGCGTGGGGGCTACGCGATCTCGACACGGTCAAGGCGGCGGCAGCCGCGGCCGGGCTGACCTTTGCCGAACGCCGCGCCATGCCCGCGAACAACCTGATGCTTCTCTTTCGCCGCACCTGACGTTGCTGACAGGGTTGTCGATACGCGCTTTACCTGTTGCCCATAGCCGCTAGCCTTTCCCCGATGGCGCACAAAAGATGCGATTCGAGGAGAGAGAGCCCATGGCCCGCGATGTATCGGAGCTGTTTACGTTCGACGAATTCCTGACCCATTGGGCCGGCGAGCGTCCCGACCGCGTCGCGCTGCGCGAAGAAGACCGCGTTTACACTTACGCCGAACTCGACGCGTTGACCGCGCGGGTCGCCTCGGCGTTGCTCGGCGCGGGTCTGACCAAGGGCGACCGGATCGCGTGGATCGGCAAGAACAGCGACCTCTATTTCATCCTCTTCTATGGCGCCGCGCGCGCGGGGGTCGTGATGGCGCCGGTCGGCTGGCGGCTGTCGCCCGCCGAATGGGCGTTCATCGTCAACGACACCCAGGCGAAGATGGTGTTTGCAGGTCCGGGATTCGAAACGCTCGCCGACCAGCTGGCAGGCAAGCTCGATCACGCCCCCCGGATCATCGACGCCGCCGAAGCGCGCGCGATGATCGATGGCGCGGCGCGAACCGCCTTCGCCCCGTCGGGAACCGATGACGCGGTGCTCCAGCTCTACACCTCGGGCACCACCGGCAATCCCAAGGGGGCGGTGCTGTCGAACCGCAACCTCTTCGCGCTGCGCAAACATTCGAACGACCTCGACCTGCCATATACCAAATGGGAGGATGACGAGGCGGTGCTGGTCGCGATGCCCTGCGCGCATATCGGCGGCACCGGGCTTGGCATCATGGCGCTGGCGGCGGGGCTGCCGGGCATCATCCTGGCCGAATTCAATCCCGACGGGGTGTTCGACGCGGTCGAGCAGCATGGCGTGACGCGCTTTTTCATGGTCCCCGCGGCGCTGCAATTCCTGCTCATGCACCCGCGCTGCGCCACGGTTGATTACAGCCGCCTCAAATATATCCTCTACGGCGCCGCGCCGATCCCGCTCGAATTGCTGCGCCAGTGCATCCAGATGTTCGGCGCGCAGTTCATCCAGGCTTATGGGATGACCGAGACGACCGGCACCATTTCGATGCTGCCGCCCGAGGATCATGATCCCGCGGGCAACAAACGGATGCGCTCGGCGGGCAAGCCGCTGCCCGGGGTCGAGATCAAGATCCTTGGCCCCGATGGCGAAGAAATGCCGGTGGGCGAGGTGGGCGAGGTCGTCACGCGCTCGTCGAACAACATGCTGGGATATTGGAACCTGCCCGCTGCGACGGCGAAGACGGTCGATGCCGACGGCTGGATCCGCACCGGCGACGCGGGCTATATGGACGAGGACGGCTATCTGTTCATCCACGACCGGATGAAGGACATGATCATTTCGGGCGGCGAGAATATCTATCCCGCCGAAGTCGAGAGCGCGATTTTCGGCCACCCCGCGGTGCAGGAGGTCGCGGTGTTCGGCATCCCCGACGACAAATGGGGGGAGAGCGTGAAGGCGGTGTGCGTCGCCAAGCCCGGGACGACGATCGACGAAGCCGACATCATCGCGTGGACGCGCGAACGGATCGCGCC
>JAHCKJ010000302.1 GCA_026125835.1 Sphingopyxis sp. | reverse complement strand
TCGAACTCGACGACGAACGCCGCGCGGCGATGGTGTCGAACCTGCTGGTCGTGCTGTGCGGCGAACGCGACACGCAGCCGATCGTCAACACCGGCTCGCTTTATTGAACCGCGGCGGACGAGCGAACCATGCCCGCATCCGCCAAGAAAGCCTTTGCCCTTCGCCTCGATCCGGCGCTCTACGCCGCGATCGAGCGGATGGCGGCGACCGAATTGCGGAGCGCCAATGCCGAGATCGAGGTGCTGCTGCGCGAGGCGTTGGCGCGGCGCGGCGTCGCCGTAAAGCCGCCGGTCGCGGCAAAACGCGGTCGCCCGCCCAAGGAGGAGAGCCGAGATGCTGCACCTGATGTTCGATAATCGCCCCTGGTTTCGCGCCAAAAGCCGCGGCTATGGCACCGGGCTGCCGATCGCCTGGCAGGGCTGGCTGTTCATGGCGCTGCACGTCGCGCTGATCGCCGGGATTGCGGTGGCATTGCAGGGCCGCCCGGTCGCGACGACGCTGGCGGTCATCGTCGCCGCACTCGCGCCGCTGCCGATTTATCGCGCCCGGACCGGGGGCGGCTGGCGCTGGCGGTGAGTTTGGTCGAGGGGGGTGGAGGATTTGGGGTGGTTGGCTGCTTGCCAAGCCTCGTCATGCTGAACTTGTTTCAGCATCCATGGCCTGACCTCCAATCAAGCGCAGCGCCGAAGGAAACGGCAGGCCGTGGACCCTGAAACAAGTTCAGGGTGACGATTCAAAAGATGTTGACCTTCGGACCGCAACCCGCCCCCGACCCGCTTTTCCACTGCTAGCGCCGCCGCCCCGCTTGCTCCCCAAGGGGTTGATGGTTAAGGCCGATGGCCATGACTAGTACCCCCGCCCCCGTCCGCATCGCCCCGTCGATCCTGAGCGCCGATTTTGCCGCGCTGGGCCAGGAAGTGCGCGCGATCGAAACGGCGGGCGCCGACTGGGTCCATATCGACGTGATGGACGGCCATTTTGTGCCAAACCTGACAATCGGCCCGGCGGTGGTAAAGGCGCTCCGCCCGCATTCGACCCTGCCTTTCGACGTGCATCTGATGATCTCGCCGGTCGACCATTTCCTCGACGCCTTTGCCGCGGCGGGCGCCGACATCATCACCGTGCATCCCGAAGCGGGGCCGCATATCCACCGCAGCGTCCAGCACATCAAGTCGCTGGGCAAGCAGGCCGGGGTTTCGCTCAACCCCGCGACGCCGGCCAAGATGCTCGACTATCTGATCGACGATATCGACCTGGTGCTGGTGATGAGCGTCAATCCGGGGTTCGGCGGCCAGAGTTTCATCACGAGCCAGCTGCGCAAGATCGAAGCGGTGCGCAAGATGATCGACAAATCGGGCCGTGACATCCGGCTGGAGGTCGATGGCGGCATCGACGCGGCGACCGCACCGCTCGCGATTGCCGCCGGGGCCGATGTGCTGGTGGCGGGAACCGCGACGTTCAAGGGTGGTCCGGACGCCTATGCGGGCAACATCCGGGCGCTGCGCGGCGCCGCCTGACCATGGAGGGGAGACCACTGACCTCTGCTCCCGCCGACCCGCCGTTCGATACCGGTGACGATGCCGCGCCGATCGACGATACGATCGAACCCGGCAAGCGACTGATCCGCCTGCCCGCCGACAAGGGATTGTCGCTGGGCGACCGGCTGGCCAATGCGATCACGCGGCTGACCTGGCGCACCCCGCTCCACGCCTTTCGCTTGAAAGGGCGGTTTCCCCTGAAATTGCTCGGTGTGCCGGCCGATCCGGTGCCGGGTGACACGCGCGCCGGGACCGCGATCCGCGCCGGGCATTTTTTGCACCGCGGGCTGAAGCTGCCGCTGGGCGAGCTCGACTTTGCCAATCTGACCGTCGCGCCGACCTTTGCCGATTATCTCCACAGCTTTGCCTGGCTCCGCGACCTGGCCGCGACCGGCACCCGCGCCGACGGGGCACCCATCGCCGAGGCGGTGGTGCGCCACTGGCTCGGCACGCATGGCGAGACGGTGAGCGAGCCCGCGTGGCGCGCCGACAACACCGGATGGCGCATCCTGTACTGGGCGTGCCATGCGCCGCTGATCCTGTCGTCGAGCGACCTTGTCTATCGCTCGGCGGTGCTTAACCATCTGGCGCGCGCGGCGCGCCACCTCGACCGCGTTGCCGACAAGACGCGGCCCGGCACGGGGCAGATGGTCGCGTGGGTCGGCATCGTCGCGGCGTCGCTGCTGATGCCCGGCGGCGAACCGCGGCAGGTGTTCGGCGAAGCGGGGCTGCGCAAGGTGCTGGAAACCAGCTTTTACGCCGACGGCGGCAATATCTCGCGCTCGCCGCAGGCGCAGCTCGACGCGATCATGGCGCTGTCGATGCTCGCCCGCGTCTATGACATGCGCCGGATCGAGGTGCCGCCGTTTGTGCAGGAAGTGCTGGCGCGTGCGGTCCCGGCGTTGCTGGGGCTGCTCCACAGCGACGGCGGCATGGGCAATTGGCAGGGCAGCGGCGCCACCGCCGCGGCGCAGGTCCAGGCGATCGTCACCGCCAGCGGGGTGCGCACCCGGCCGCTGAAACAGGCGCGCGACTGGGGATACCAGCGCCTCGTCGCGAACAAGGTCGTCCTGCTCGCCGACGCGGCGCCGCCGCCGATCGCGCGGGTCACCGAAGCGGGCTGTGC
>JAHCKJ010000301.1 GCA_026125835.1 Sphingopyxis sp. | reverse complement strand
CCTGACCCTAGGCAGCAAGCTGCCAAGTCTCGCTGCCCTCCCCTGAAGGGTAGGGCGATTTTATTACCGCCCCATCGGCGCCGCGCTGTCGGCGAGGTTCGCTTTGGTCCAGATCGACCGGTCGATGACATAGGCACGCAGTGCCTCGGCGTCGGCCGGGGTCAGGACCTTGGCAAAGCTGACCATGCCGCGATCCTTCAGCGCGCCGTCGAGGACGACCGACTTCCACGCATCGGCGTTGGCCAGCGTGCCCGATACGCGCAGGTCGGGGGTAAAGCCGTTGCCGATCGCGCTGTCGCCGTGACAGACGATGCAATAGCGCCCGAAACTGGCCTTGCCCGCGGTGACCTGCGCGGAGGTGCCGAACTGCGGCGGCGGGTTCCACGCCAGCGTCGTTGTGGCCGGCGGGGCCGGCAGCTTGGCGGTACCGCCGAGCTTCAGCACGATCAGGCGCGGGATGTTGGGGATCTTGCGGGTCGCTCCCCCGGCAACGCCCGCGACGAGCGGGAAAGCGCCGCCCTTGCTCGTCTGGAAGGCAATATACTGGACCCCGTTCACGCGGAAGGTCGACGGCGCGCTGACGATCCCCGACTGCATGTCGAGGTCGAGCAACTGCTTGCCCGTATCGGCGGCATAGGCGCGGAAACGGCCAAGGCTGGTGCCCTGGAACACCAGGTTGCCCGCGGTGGTCATCGTGCCGCCATTCCACGCCGCGGGATGGTCGACGCTCCACGCGACCTTGCCGCTGCGCGGATCGAAGGCGACGAGGCGGCCGGTGGTCGCGGCGACCGCGGCGCGATACGCCGCCTTGTCGTCGGGCATCATCGTGCCGGTAAGCGAGGTGCCGACGTTGAAGCCGACGACCTTGCGCCGGTCGAGCGCGTTCATGTCGGCGATATAGGCTTGCGGGATCTGCTGCGCCGGGATGTAAACGAGCCCGGTTGCCGGATTATAGCTCATCGGGTGCCAGTTGTGCGCGCCGAGCGCGCCGGGGATCGCGATGAAGGGCTGGCCGGTCTTGTAGAAGCGCGCTTCGGGATTCTCGATCGGGCGACCCGTCGCCAGATCATACCCGCTGGCCCAGTTGATCCCGTCGACGAATGGTTTGGCATCGATCAGCTTGCCGGTCGCGCGGTCGATCGTGAAGAAGAAGCCATTCTTCGGCGCATGATACAGCACCTTGGTCGGCGTGCCGTTCACCGCCTGCTCGGCCAGGATGATCGGCTGGGTCGCGGTATAATCCCATGTTTCGGCGGGGGTTTCCTGATAATGCCATTTATACGCGCCCGTCGTCGCATCGACGGCGACGATCGAGGACAGGAACCAGTTGTCGCCCTCCCCGTTCGAGCGCGTCCCGTGATTCCACGGATTACCGTTGCCGACACCAAGATAGACCTGGTCGAGATCCTTGTCGTAAACGATCGCGTCCCACACGGTGCCGCCGCCGCCCGAGGTCTGCCACTCGCCCTTGTCGGACCAGGTCGCGTTGCCTTTGCTCGCGAAGATGTCGTCGGATGCGGCGCCATCTTTGGCCTTGGTCGGGTTCGGCGCGGTGTAGAAGCGCCAGCGCTCCTTGCCGGTGTCGGCGTCATAGGCGGTGACATAGCCGCGCACACCGAACTCCGCGCCGCCGTTGCCGATCAGCACCATGTCCTTCACGACGCGCGGCGCGCCGGTGATCGTGTAGGGTTTGTCGGCGTCGAAGGTCTGCGTCGACCACAGTTCCTTGCCCGTTGCCTTGTCGAGCGCGATCAGGCGGCCGTCGAGCGTGCCGACGAAGAGCTTGTCGCCCCACACCGCGACGCCGCGGTTGACGACGTCGCAGCAGGCGTGGACCGCACGCTCGCCGGGCACCTTGGGATCGAATTTCCACAAGGATTTGCCGGTTGCGGCGTCCCACGCGCTTACCTTGGACCAGGCGTGGGTCACATACATCACGCCGTCGACGACGACGGGCGTGGCTTCCTGCCCGCGCGCATCGTCGAGGTCGGCGGTCCACGCGATGCCGAGCCCGCCCACATTCCGGTCGTTGATGTCGGTCAGCGGGCTGAAGCGTTGTTCGTCATAGCTGTAACCGATGCCGGCCCAGTCGTCGCCGGTGCCGCCGGTCTTGAGCAGCGCCTCGCTGGCCTTTTCGGCGTCATCGAGCGTCGCGGTGCCGGAGATGCTGTCGTTCTTCGACGCGTTGCACGCCGCCAATGCCAGTATCGCGCCACCCAGCAGCGCGGCCTTAAAGACCCGGTTCGCCATATCTCTCTCCCACGCCTATCGTTGACGTTAACGTCAAGACTGCGCGCGATACGGCGCGGGTGCAAGAAGATTTCGCGCAGAGATCGCAGAGAACCCAGAGATTTTATTCACGCGGAGACGCGGAGAGATATTCAACCCCGTTCGTGCTGAGCTTGTCGAAGCACCGTTCTTATTCACCGTCGAAAGAAAGAACGGCCCTTCGACAAGCTCAGGGCGAACGGGGTTGGGGTTCGCTGTTCCTCGGCGTCTCCACGTGAACCTAATCTCTGCGCCCCATGCGCCTCTATTGCCACGGCGGCGCGTTCAGTCCCTTGGCGCTCGCGGTGAAAATCTCGCAGCCCGTTTCGGTGATGCCGATACTATGTTCGAACTGCGCCGACAGACTGCGGTCGCGCGTGACCGCGGTCCAGCCGTC
>JAHCKJ010000300.1 GCA_026125835.1 Sphingopyxis sp. | reverse complement strand
CGCGTCGGGATAGAGCTTGTCGCCATAGGCGGCAAAGCGCGCCTTGGCGAGCCGCGCCTGCGCCGCGGTGACCGGCGCGTCATAGTCGCGGTCGAACGCCGCCTTGATTGCGCGGGCGCGCGGGTCGAGCCGGGTGAAGAAACGGATCATCGGGTCATCCGACGCCGCGATTGCGGCGGCGCCGCCTTCCCACAATTGCTTGCGATAGGCGGGATCGGCGAGCCTTGTTCCCTCGACCAGCCGCTTGCCGAGCGCTTCGGGGCTTTCCTTGCCCAACAGCATTTTGACGTCGGCGTTGTCGGCGCCCAGATATTCGCGCGCCTTGCTGGCCCAGAAGCTGACACCCAGCTCCTCCAGCCAGGGATAGGTCGGAACCGGATCGGTCAGCCGCTTTTCGGTGAGCGGCAGCGCTGAATCGGTGAAACCGGGCAGGCGCTCGCTGTTCGGCTTGCCCCGTTCGGCGGCGGCGCGCACCAGCGTCATCGCATAACCGGCCAGCGTCGAATAGCTGGCGGGACCGTTCTGCAGGAACACGCTGTCGAGATAGGTGTTGCGGCGCTCGGCCATCGCCTTGTCGATTTCGGACCAGGGATCGCCGATTTCGGCATTGCCCTTGACCCGTGCGCGCAGGTCTGCCTCTTCGGCGGCCAGCTTGGCGGTAAAGGCGGGGTCGTTGAGCGCGCGCAGCTGCCCCGACAAGGCCTTGAAACTGTTTTCATATCCGAACAGCTCGTCACCGCCCTCGCGCGTCTTGTCGGCATCGCCCTCCATGCTCGCGATCAGGCGGCCGCGCATCTCGGACAGCAGGATCAGCGTCAGCGGCAGGCGCTCGGCGCGCTGGAATTCGCGCTGCGTTTCGGTCAGCAGGCGCTGGGTCGAACCGGGGTTGCCGACGACGAAAGTGATTTCGCCTTCCTGCGGCGCGCGCGGATTCCATTTGAGGTGGGTGGGCGTCGCGACCGGCTTGCCGTCTTCATAGGCGCGCAGGAAGGCGGCATCCATCGCGTAGCGCGGGAAGTTGAAATTGTCGGGGTCGCCGCCAAAGAAGGCCGCCTGAAACTCGGGCGCCCACGCGATACGGACGTCGCTGTATTTGCGATATTGGTACAGCTTGTACTGCCCGCCGCCGAACAAGGTCACCACCTGGCAGCGCGTTTTGGCGCGATCGGTGCAGCCGGCCGATTCGAGTTCGGCGATCCGCGCGTCGCGCGCCTTGACCAGCGCCTCGCCGGTCAGCGATCCGATCACCCCCTGAATATCGCCGGTGACGTCGGTGATCGAGGTGACGACCTCGGCCTGCTGGCCGGGGCATTGGCGTTCGCGCGCGCGGTCGGCGGCGTTGAACCCGCCCGCGACCAGGTCATTTTCGGCGGTCGACAGATTCTGCAGGCAGCTGATTACGCAATGATGGTTGGTCAGGATCAGCCCCTCGCCCGAAACGAACGACGCTGAACAGCCGCCGGTCAGCCGCACCGCCGCCGCTTGCGTCCGGTCCAGCCATTGCTTGTCGGGCGCCCACCCATAGGCTTTGCGGATCGCGTCGGTCGGAACCCCGTCGAATGTCCACATGCCTTCCTCGGCAGCAGCGGGGGTGGCGACGGCGAACGCCGCGGCGGCGGCAGAAGCGAGAGCAAGGGTCAGGCGCATCAAAAATCCTCGTCCGTGAGATATGGTATCATCTGATACTAGCGGCCGACGTCCGCGCGGCCAAGGGGAATGTTGTGGTAGCGCATCGCGGTTGCGCCTCGGCGGGCAGGCTGCTAGCCGCGCCCGCGATATTCCCTCGCCAAAGGTACCGCCATGTCCGATTCCATCAAGCGCGTCGTCCTTGCCTATTCGGGCGGCCTCGATACCAGCGTCATCCTGAAGTGGCTGCAGGTCACCTATGACTGCGAGGTGGTGACCTTCACCGCCGACCTGGGGCAGGGCGAGGAACTGGAACCCGCGCGCGCCAAGGCCGAGCTGATGGGGATCAAGCCCGAGCATATCTATATCGACGATCTGCGCGAGGAATTTGTGCGCGACTTCGTTTTCCCGATGATGCGCGCCAATGCGCGCTACGAGGGCGACTACCTCCTCGGCACCTCGATCGCGCGGCCGCTGATTTCGAAGCGGCTGGTCGAAATCGCGCGCGAAACCGGCGCCGATGCGGTGGCGCATGGCGCGACGGGCAAGGGCAATGACCAGGTCCGGTTCGAACTGTCCGCCTATGCGTTGAACCCCGACATCAAGGTCATCGCGCCGTGGCGCGAATGGGATCTGACCAGTCGCACCGCGCTCATCGCCTGGGCCGAAAAGCACCAGATCCCGGTGCCCAAGGACAAGCGCGGTGAAAGCCCGTTTTCGACCGACGCCAATCTGCTGCATACCTCGAGCGAGGGCAAGGTGCTGGAAAATCCGTGGGACGAGACCCCCGACTATGTCTATTCGCGCACCGTCAATCCGGAGGATGCGCCCGACACCCCCGAATATATCACGATCGATTTCGAACGCGGCGACGGGGTGGCGTTGAACGGGCAGGCGATGTCGCCCGCGACGCTGCTCGCGGCGCTCAACGACCTGGGCCGCAAGCATGGCATCGGCCGCCTCGACCTGGTCGAGAACCGCTTCGTCGGCATGAAGTCGCGCGGCATGTACGAGACGCCGCGCGGCGAGATCTACGCCCG